>JAXFZX010000034.1:0-13127 GCA_034184445.1 Pseudomonadota bacterium
CATGCTAAGTATCAGTACCGTCAGGCTGCTTTGTCTGTTTTAGAAACACAAGATTCCGTTCGTAAAGATGTCTGGAATAGTTATCAAGACTATAAAACTGCGGTAGAGGCTTATAAGATAAGTAAGACACTGCGCGAAAGTGCTGTTGAAAATGAACGGGTGGCATTTGCTTCCTATCAGGTCGGCAAGGGCAGTATTTTGGAACTTTTAACGGCGGGGTCTCAACTGGCTTCCGCAAAACAACAGGTAATTGTTGCATTTTATAGCGTTTTAACCAGTAAAGCCAATTTATATCGTGCGATCGGGAGGTTTTAAAAATGAAAAAGAAATGGGTCGTGATTGCTTTGATCTTAGCCATCGGTGGGGCAGGGACTTATTATATGCATATAAAAAGATCGGAAGTTCTGCGTCCCGAATCATTTGAAATGACCCCCGTGGCCAAAGGAAATATAAAACAAGTGGTCACCGCCACCGGTAAGATTCAACCCATTAATACGATTTCTGTTGGCACACAGGTTTCCGGTATTGTTGAAAAGGTACTGGCCGATTACAATGATGAGGTGACAGAAGGTCAATTATTGGCACAATTGGATACGGCGGTTTTAATTGAAAACAGGAATGATGCATTGGCACGATTGGAACTTGCAAAAGCCAAACAAAAAATTGCAAAGTTAAATTTTGATCGTATTGAAAAACTCTATAAGGATAAATTGATTGCTAAGGCAGAACTTGAAAATTCGGAGATTGAGCTTGCTACTGCCGATGCTAATGTCTTGACGGCACAGGCCGACTATAATATTGCCGAACGTAATTACGGTTATGCCAAAATTACTTCGCCCGTTTCCGGCACGATTATTTCCAAGGAAATAGAACAAGGCCAAACCGTAGCGGCCAGTCTTCAAACTCCGACTTTGTTTTTGGTGGCCGAGGATTTATCCAAAATGCAAATAGAAGCCAATATTGCCGAAGCTGACATTGGCTCCATTAAATCCGATATGCCGGTGACATTTACAGTTGATGCCTATCCCACTGATATATTTAATGGTATTGTGCGCCAAATTCGCTTATCCCCCACGGAAGAATCAAATGTAGTTATGTATACCGTGGTCATAGAGGTTGACAACTCTTCTCGGAAATTATTGCCGGGTATGACTGCATTTGTAAGTATTGTTATTGAAGAACGCAAAAATGTGCTTAGGCTTCCGACATCGGCTCTTCAATACAAACCAAATGCCTTTGTTAAACAATTTATTGATAAGACTAAAATGGAATTAAAACCGAATGAAGCTATTGTTTATCGTTTTAGTAATGGTCATTTAATGCCGACTGTTTTTCAAAAGGGTCTGTCGGATACTTCATGGATAGAAATTGCCGGTGGCCTAAAAGAAGGTGAAAAAGTGATCACCGAATTTATCCCAAATGGGAGAAAACGATAAATGTCAACCCCTGTTTCTGTCATAGAAGTTGAAGATTTGTGTAAAACCTACTATATGGCGGGAGGGATGAGCCAATCCGTCCTAAAAAATATAAATTTTTCTGTATCTTCCGGCGAATTTGTGGCAATTATGGGACATTCCGGATCGGGAAAATCAACCTTAATGAATATCTTGGGGTGCTTGGATAGACCCACCAGCGGTGTTTATAAATTGGGTGGCACGGCCGTTTCGGATAAAACTGATTCAGAATTGGCCTATATTCGTGGGCGTGAGATTGGTTTTGTGTTTCAAAACTTTAATTTATTGATGAAGCGCACTATTGCCGACAATGTATCACTACCCCTAATTTATCAAGGTGTATCTGAGCGAGATCGGTATGAACGGGCGGTCCAAATGTTGCACAAAGTTCAATTGGATGGTTATCAAGACAGACTTCCGACCCAAATTTCGGGTGGAATGCAGCAACGAGTTGCTATTGCCAGGGCTCTTATTAATAATCCCAAAATTATTTTTGCAGATGAACCCACCGGTAATTTGGACAGTAAAACATCCGATGAAATTATGAATCTTTTTACCGATCTAAATAAGCAAGGCATTACTATCGTCTTAGTGACGCACGAAGACGATGTAGCCGATTATGCAAAGCGCATGATTAAAATTGATGATGGTCGTAAAGTTTATGATGGTCCCAGACAAAAATATGATGGAAAGGATACACCATGTTAGGACAGATCTTACGTGAATCATGGATTTCCATTTCGGCGTATAAGATGCGGACATTTTTAACAATGTTGGGGATTATGATTGGTGTGGCAGCGGTTGTGATGATGGTTGCAGCCGGTCAAACTGTTCAAAATGAGATTACAAAGACATTTGATTCTTTGGGGACAAACCTGATTATTATCGGCCCCGGTGAAACGGTCAGTGGTGGTGTCCGTGGTGGTCGTGGTCGTCCCAGTGTCAGTTTTGACGATGTGGAATCCTTGCGGTCTTTAAAAGATGTTGAAACTGCTTCTTATATTGTCAGTGCCGCTGTCCAAGCTGTTTATGAATCCAACAACTACGGGGTTAGTATTGCCGGCACAACGCCTGAGTATTTAACAATCGGCAATTGGGAAATAGAACAAGGGGCTATGTTTACCGAACGAGATTTTAAATCCGGTAAGCCTTATATTGTTATCGGACAAACGGTTGTTAATGAACTTTTTGGCCTCCAAAATCCGATCGGTAAGACTTTACGTTTAAAAGGGCAACCTTTTACGGTAATTGGCACTTTGCAAGAAAAGGGAGACGGTTTGATGGGGGATGATCAAGATAACATTATCCTCATGCCGGCAACAACCTTGCGTCAGCGGGTAAGGGGGTCAAATCGCCCGCAATACAGCGATATCGCTTTTGTTAAGGTGACAGAAGAAGATAAAATGGAGGCAGTTGCCAATCGGATTGAGTATCAATTACGTGCTCGTCATCGGCTAAAAGAAGGAGTCACCAATGATTTTACGGTGCGTCTGATGACAGATATGGTTGAAAAGGTGCGTAATGTTGGCTTTATTTTATCGGCTTTATTGGCAGCAATTGCCTCTATTTCTTTGGTGGTCGGCAGTATCGGAATTATGAATATGATGTTGGTATCCGTGACCGAACGGACGCGTGAAATCGGAACGCGTAAGGCACTAGGGGCTCCCAATCGCTGGATTATGTTTCAATTTTTAACTGAATCGATTTTAATTTCCTTTATCGGTAGTTTTATCGGTATGATCATCGGTGTTATTTTATCCCAAATTGGTGGACAAATTTTAGAAAAAGAAGTACCAATATCCCTGTGGTCTGTGATTATATCGGTATCTGTGGCAGTTATTGTCGGTGTAGCATCGGGTTTAATGCCGGCGATTAAAGCCATGAGATTGGATCCAATAGAGGCCCTCAGATATCAATAAGGAGAAAACAATGTCGCAAAAAATCAAAAAATTTTTTAAAGCCATAGCCAACATTTTTAAAATAAAAGAAAAAGAAGTCCCTGAAAATCAAGATGCCTTAGGAGCCTATCCTCTTAGAATGCAAATTTCTGCCATTCCCGAACGGCGATATTTACGCACAGCACGATTATTGGCCGTTATAACTTTTTTAAATATAGCGGTACTAATAGCGTTATCTGGCTTTTTTATTTATTATGCCACACAACAAGATGTTCGTATTTCCGGACAACGCATCTATCTATATGCACTTGATCCAGAGTATAAGATAATTCAATCTATGGAACGCGATCGTTCTGGTCACAGATTTGATGAATTTGTGATGGAACAAGCCATTCGCGATTATATTAAATCTCGCTTTACATTTTTTACGGATTATAAAAAGCAAGCTCAAAGCCGACGCTATGTTCAACTATATATGCATGGCGATAAATTAAAAAAGTTTATGAATGAAGAGGTTTATGCTATTGATGAACAAGCCAGACGCAAAGGTGTCAATCGTGAGGTTCATATTTATTCCTTGCGTCAAACGCCGATGGGTTTGTGGGAGGCTCTTATAGATGTATTTGATATGAAACCGCGTGATCCTTATAATCCGATTTGCGATTGTGATGATAATTCACGGGAATGCCTGAAATGTAAGGAAGAACTTAATTTAGGACGTGAACGCTATCGGATATATATTCGCTCCGGTTTTCATGGGATTCCCAATATTGATAATCCCTTTGGTGTGCGTGTAGAGGATGTTCATATAACACCGCAAATAGTCCATCCAAACGATAAATTTTGGAATATTCCCCCGATATTAAAACCAGAAATATAATAAGTTAAACTCTGCCGTATTTATCTTCTAATCTGATGATATCATTTTCATCTAATGTTGTACCTGTCTGAACTTCAATAAAAACAACAGGGCTAGATGTTCTATTTGCAATTCTGTGCTTGGTTTCAACCGGAATAAAAATGGGAGTATTGGCTGGTGCCGAAAATACCTTATCCCCAATAGTGACTTCTGCAACACCTTCAGCAATGATCCAATGCTCATCTCTATGATGATGTAATTGCAGGGATAATTGTTGATTAGGCATCACGACAATTTTCTTGACGATATGATGCTCTCCGACCGCAATGACTTCCCATGTTCCCCATGGACGTGTATCGTGATCCCCGACATTATAACTGATGCTCATTTTATTCTCCTTATTTAATAGTATTTGAAATATAAACTTTCTATAATTACCATTCCCATTCACAAGGATCGTGGAAACAATCATCGTCTTCTGGGCAACAACCGTCTTCCATTTCTTCCGGACAGCACTCTGGTAAATCTGGTTTACAGGAACCATCCTTGCAACATCCATTAGGGCAATCTGATTGACAGCATTCATTTTCTGGAATACAATATCCTTGACAGCATTTATCTTTAGTTAAAATTCGTTGATTTGTTATGGGATCTAAATATGAACCTGTGGATTTATCGCAAGATTGAGAAACTCTGTTTTTCTTACCTTCTTCTGTGCACCAAACCACCGTTTGTCCTTCACAATAAGCATGCCCACCATAAGAAGATGGCTTTAATGATTCTTTGACCTTGCATAATCCATCTACGCACTCCATACAGTCAGCATCTGCATCTTCAAATAATCCCAAAATCCCCCCAACACAATCGGCGGCTATTTTGCATCCTCTTTTTTTACAATTATCGCCATCTTGTAAGGGTTTATCTGGTGGGCATTCACAAGTACAATTTGTATGATTTAGTGTTTGTTCTGGTCCACAACTTCGTAAGCATTTACATTCAGCATCAATACAATCTTGCAGAGGTTTATAGCAGTAGGAATCAACACGTATGCTTTTCTCAACACAGTGAACCACATTTCCTCCCAAACAAAATTTTTCTCCATTTTCATGTCCTTCACAATCATCCCATGGTGGTGTAACTGTTCCATCGGGATTTATGATCACATGATGATTTCCCATCTCACAATTTTTACTGGGGGTTTCCCAAGGCGGGCAAACAGTTCCATCTGGATTAACAATAGTTTCTATTCTTACAGTATGCGTTTCTTCTGCATAGGCTTTTTTGATAAACATATCAACATTAGTAGATGATGTAATTTGCCCATTAATGACTTGTTTTTCATCCACATATATTATTGCAGGGAAAGGAAGTTTTATTTTTAATAATTCATGTAAAACTCTATTTGGCACATCATAAAGGGTAAAAGAATAATATTCTTCTTTACCCCCTTCATACGTATATATTTCACTTATCTCTGCATTGTATTTTTTTAAAAAAGATTCAAAACATTCAGAAGTATCCGGTTCTGCCCCTGATAAAGCCTGTCCTGAAATTACTGTTGAACACATATGCAATTCATTAACTAATTGATTAACTTCATTTTTTTGTAAAGCATAGTTATACGCTAATAGTCCACCTAAGGTCAATATCCCTACAACGACCAATACGCCAAGCATTTCTATCATACTACGTCCTAATTCTTTGGAATTTTTTTGCATAACACTTTCCTCCTTATTATTCTACAACTGCGATATGTAAGACATTTGTTTTCCCCTGTTCAGCAAAGGGGATGCCCGCGGTAATAATTACTTCATTTCCCTTTTTGGCAATTTTTAACTCTTTTGCCGCTTGAATAGCAACCTCAGATACATCCGTTATTTGTTTTAGTGTTCTTGTCTTGACAGGAAGAACCCCCCATACTAAGGCCAATCTACCGGCAACGCGTCCGTTTGGGGTCATCCCTAATATAGGGACAGGTGCTCTTTCCCGTGCTGCCCGTAAAGTTGTTTTTCCCGATATAGAATAAGTGACGATACAGGCTGGATTATCCAACACTTGAACCATATCTTTCATGCCGGAAGTAATGGCACTTGCTACACTTTTATCGGGTGGCAAGGTTTTAGCAGCCATAGACCGAATAAAGTAGGGATCAGATTGAATTTCATCAATAATTTTTCGCATTAGAATTACAGCTTCTATCGGATATTTTCCAACGGCGGTTTCTGCTGATAGCATCACTCCATCGGCACCTTCATAAACGGCGGTAGCGACATCAGATACTTCCGCCCGTGTCGGGAAGGGGGCATTAATCATACTTTCCAACATTTGGGTTGCGACAACAACAGGTTTCCCAGCTTTTCGGCAGGTATCAATAATTTGGCGTTGAATGCCGGGAACCTGTTCAATAGGGCATTCTACTCCTAAGTCTCCGCGGGCCACCATCGCACCATCAGCCAGTTCTACAATTTTATCCAAATGAGTCACGGCTGATGGTTTTTCAATTTTAACCATAATAGCAGCCTTTCCCTGAACCAATTTTTGTGCCATTATAACATCATCTGGTTTTTGAACGAATGATAGGCATATCCAATCAACCCCTAATTTTAGGGCAAACGCCAAATCCTCTTTATCCTTATCCGTAAGGGCTGAAATGGGCAAAGTCACATTAGGTAAGTTGACTCCTTTATGATCGGATAGGCTTCCACCGACCATGACATGAGTTTGTATTTTATCTTTTGATACACTAATGACTTTTAATCGGATTTGCCCATCATTCAATAATAGGATATCCCCGGCTTTTACGGCTTTATAAATTTCGGGATGCGGTAAATTAACCCGTGTTTCATTTCCTTCTTGGTTATTGGTATCCAATGTGAATTTTTGACCTGTTTTTAATAGGATAGATCCTTTTTCAAAAGAGCCAACCCTCAATTTTGGTCCCTGCATGTCCGCAAGAATAGCATAATATTCTTTTCTTTTGCGGGATAATTGGCGAATAGTATCATACCTTAATTTTTGTTCATTTCGTGAACCATGACTAAAATTTAGGCGAAAAACATTCGCTCCTGCATCCATTAAATCGTTAATTTTTTCGGGACTGTTTGTAGCGGGTCCCAATGTTGCCACAATTTTTGTAAAAGGAAACTTCATTTGATTATCCTTGAATTTTCAATCTGATAGAACCGGTTAGTGATTCTTTTGGACCAATACTGCGGATACCTGTTCCGATAACACCGTCTGCTGCTAAATTAAAGGCGTTTGAAGCATTACTGCACGGTTCTAGTGAGAAAAAATTTTTCCCCTTTGGCGCATATAAAACAATATGGTGAAACATGTCCGAAGTTGTGATACCAACGGTAATATCTTGATCGGGATATCTAATCTGTGCTTGTTCTTCAAATCCACCAAAACAAGTATCAAATACGGCATTATTTAAGGCTTTTCCTCCGTCAAAATTCCAAGCCGCCGGAGTCGTATAAGGCTCATCAAAAATCGGGTCAGATTCATTACTCCATACAACTTGGGATTTAAAATTTAATTCCACATCTTTTGTGCGGATAAAGAATGGATGGATACCTAATCCACACGGCATCGGTAAAAGGGAAGGATTTTGAACGGTCATTTTTATATCCAAATCAGAATCTTGAATGGTATAGGTTATCTCCGCTTCATACGAAAAAGGGAATCCCAGTTGTTTTTTATCATGCACCATTGTTAATGTAATGGAGTTTTGAGACTGCTTGCTAACTGTCCAACTTTTTTTCCATCCGTCCCCATGGATCGGATCTTGGAAACCAACTTGATTTTTGGGAACTTTGCGAAGTATTCCCCAATAGGTAAAATTTCCACCTCTAATTCTGCCACAATAGGGTAGCATCGGAAATAAAGCTGTATTAATTGCCTCTTTTTGAGAGGAATCTGTGGGCCTTAAAATATCAACTTCTTTTGCTCCATGACGATACCGTAAAAAAGATAAAGATGCCCCTAATTCAGGGAGAATCCCAACACGTAATTTATCATTTGATAGAATAATTTCCTGCATGAATAATCATTCCTTTTTCTTTTTTTGTTTTATCAAATTTTTTCTTTTTTTTGCCTGCTGTTGAAATGACTCCAAGGCGCGTAGTAACATATCGTCAATTGTGTCCTTATTGCCTTCTTTTTCGGCGACTCCAAAGTGGATTGTGATAAAGAAGCCATCTGTTTTTTTCAAACTTTCATCCTCTATTTTAGATTTAATTCTATCCGCCACACACATAGCATCTTCCTTTGATGTTTCCGGAAGCAAAATTGCAAATTCAATATCACCGACCCTTCCGATATAATCCGAATCGCGAATTGTACCTTGTGTCAGGGCAATCATTTTGCGGATAATATCATCACTAAAATCGCGTTGAACGGTTGTGTCATGAAAATAATCCAACCGCATAATCAGGACGGATAATTCTCGTTTATATCTATGGGCGCGCTTAATTTCATGCATACCCGCTTCCAAAAGGGCTTGTCTGTTTAAAACACCTGTCTGGGGATCCACTGATGCCAGATACTTTAACTCTTCTTCTAACCGTTTGCGTTTTGTAATATCAAAGCCCACAGACCTTAATTCCGTCGGTTTTCCAGAATCATCATACATTACACGATTCGTCCATGATATCCACAAATGCTCCCCTGATTTTTTGATATTTTCTGTTTCATGTTCTACATACAACTTCGGATTAGCCAAAATTCTGGTGATGATATTGCTGTGGGGTGGTGTATCTTCTGATCCTTCTGGGAAAATGAGTCCTAGGGCTTTTTTCCCAATCAGATCTTCTTTTTGAAATCCGAATAACTCTGCGGCGTAATCGTTTGTTTCAATAATTTTACCGCTTGGATCCATGGATATAATGACGCTCCGCGAAGTTTCCGGTATAAAAGGGGAAAGTAAATTTTGTGCCTCGGCACGAGCTTTGCTTAATTCTTTATCCTTACTAGCCAGTGTTTCCAGCATATCGGATACTTTTCGCCGCAAATGTCTTGATCTGTTTAGCAACATAATGGTCAACAGCATAAATAAGACCGTTGTAGCCAATAAAAATAGCTGAGCCGAAATCCCCCAATCAATCAAAGTCCACATAAAAGAAATCTCCTTCGTATAAACTGAGTTAAGACTAACTTTTTTTTTTGTGCCTTTCAAGTAAAAAATGCTTTTTCTTGACTTTTTTTTTAAAATAGTGCATTATATCACCAAATTCAAAGGAAAAATATGACTGATCAAAATAAACAAATTCATCAATTAGCCTCTGAAAAGTATCGCTATGGTTTTGAAACTCCTATAACGACTGATACTGCACCCAAGGGCATTAACGAAGATATCATCTGTTTGATATCAGCCAAAAAGAATGAACCCGAATGGCTTTTAAATTTTCGTTTGAAGGCTTATCGTCATTGGTTAACGATTCGTGAGCCTCATTGGGGGAAATTTGATTACTCTCCTATTGATTATCAGGATATTTACTATTATGCCGCTCCTAAAAAAGCCAAACCACAGTCGTTGGATGAAGTAGATCCTGAAATTTTAAAAACTTATGAAAAATTGGGCATTCCGCTTTTAGAACAAAAAAAATTGGCCGGCGTAGCCGTTGATGCCATTTTTGATAGTGTTTCTGTCACGACAACTTATCAAAAACAGTTAAGTGAAAAAGGCATTTTATTTTGTCCGATATCCGAAGCCGTTCAAAAATATCCCGAATTGGTGCGTGAATACTTAGGATCTGTTGTTCCATATACGGATAATTTTTTTGCTTGTTTAAACAGTGCCGTTTTTTCGGATGGATCATTTGTTTATATTCCGAAAGGGGTTAAATCTCCAATGGAATTATCCAGTTATTTTCGCATTAATGCCAAAAATACGGGACAATTTGAACGCACATTAATAATTGCCGAAGATGATTCGTATGTCAGTTATCTTGAAGGCTGTACCGCGCCTCAGCGGGATGAAAACCAATTGCATGCCGCAATTGTGGAAATCATTGTCAAAGATGGGGCCGAAGTTAAATATTCCACCGTTCAAAATTGGTATCCAGGTGATGAGACGGGGAAGGGTGGCATTTATAATTTTGTGACAAAAAGGGGTATTTGCCACAATCATGCAAAGCTTTCATGGACACAAGTTGAGACGGGTTCGGCCATTACTTGGAAATATCCCAGTTGTATCTTAAAAGGGGACTATTCTGTTGGTGAATTTTATTCAGTTGCCATGACCAATCACTACCAAAAAGCCGATACAGGCACAAAAATGATTCATCTTGGGAAAAATACATCTTCAACCATCATTTCAAAAGGCATTTCCGCCGGACATTCGGATAACACCTATCGCGGTCAGGTTCAAATTGCACCCAATAGCACAGGGGCAAAAAATGTGTCCAAGTGCGACAGCCTTCTTATTGGTGATAAATGCGGTGCCCATACGATACCCGTTATGTCCTGTGCCAATACAACCGGTGTGATAGAACATGAAGCCACCACTTCTAAAATTTCCGAAGAACAGTTATTTTATGCCGAATCTCGTGGTCTAAGTGCCGAACAAGCGGTCGGCCTTATTGTGAACGGTTTTTGTCGGGAAGTCATGCAAAAACTTCCCATGGAATTTGCGATTGAGGCCCAACGCCTTATCGGTATCAATCTGGAAGGAACAGTCGGATGACATATCACTATACACCCAAAGAAGTATGCCAAAAAGCACTTGATACTTGGGGACGCAATCCTCAACTGTTGATGTTGCTTGAAGAAATGAGCGAACTTCAAAAAGAGGTCTTGAAAAACATGAATCGCGGGAAGGATAATCTGAAAGAACTTGCCGAAGAAACGGCTGATGTTCTGATTATGTTGGATCAACTTATCCACATGTATGATATGTCCGACACCGTTGAAAAAACGGCTAAATTTAAAATCAACCGCCTTAAAGGTCACTTGAATATGAAATAGGATACACCATGGCACTATTGGAAATTAAAAATTTACACGCCTGTATTGGCGATAAAGAAATTTTAAAAGGCCTGAATTTAACGATAGAGGCCGGCGAAGTTCATGCCATTATGGGCAGGAACGGCTCAGGTAAAAGTACTCTGGCTGCCGTGATTGCAGGACACCCTGCTTATCATGTGACAGAAGGCAGTATTTTATTTAAAGGTCGGAATATTTTACATTTATCACCCGATGCTCGCGCCAATAGTGGTATATTTTTGGCATTTCAATACCCTGTTGAACTGCCGGGGGTAGGGCTGGCTCAATTTTTAAAATCAGCGTTAAATGCAAAGCAAGTTTTTGAAGGCAAGCCTCCTATGGATGCGGTTCAATTTATGAAGCATATGAATGTGCGTGCAAAAGCTTTGGGAATATCTCCTGAAATGTTAAAGCGTCCGGTCAATGTGGGCTTTTCCGGCGGTGAGAAAAAGCGATTGGAAACTTTTCAAATGGCAATGTTGGAACCGGATTTTTGCATGCTGGATGAGATGGATTCAGGCCTTGATGTAGATGCCTTAAAGGTGGTAGGACAAGGGGTATCCGTAATGCGTGAACCTCATCGCGGATTTATGATCATCACTCATCATGACGATTTGCTTCAATATGTAAAACCGGATAGGGTATCCATTATGCTAAATGGCCAAATTGTTAAGACAGGTGGCCCTGAATTTATCCGACAGGTAGAGGAACAAGGTTATGATTCCTTCCGATAATCCGTTTTTAATTGCCTCTGAAATTGGCTGCCATATTGTAAATGCTACCCCGAAAGAATGGGTGGTTGATGTTGCCGAAAATGGCTATTTCAAAGCTGATTTTTTACAAAAGGGTCAAGACCTTTCTGTGACGGTCAACTTGTCGGGGGTAGGTGCAAAGTGTGATTTAAATTGTGTTTATTTATGTAATAAAAATAATAAGATAAATATAGATTTTAAAGTATTGCATAAATCAAGTAATACTCTTTCTTCTCAAACCGTTCGGGGACTTTCTGCGGATAAAGGGCAGGTTGTATTTAACGGCACGATTTACATTCCTTATAATTCACAAAAATGTGATGGGCATCAAAATCATCGGGGGATTGTTTTATCTGACACGGCAAAAATTTCGGCAACACCCCAACTTGAAATTTGGGCCGATGATGTTAAGTGTGCACACGGATCCGCAATAGGTCCTTTGGATGATAAGCAAATCTTTTATATGCGCACGCGTGGTCTTTCTGAACAAGAGGCTAAAAAGATTTTGCTGTTATCATTTTTTAACGGTGTTTTAAGTTCAAATTTTGATTCTTATATTCAAGATTGGGTGAAACAATATGTTTAGGCAAGATTTTCCATTATTATCAAATACGGATACGATTTATTTAGACACTGCGGCCTCTGCCCAAAAGCCGGATGTCGTTTTAAAGACAATAGATGATTTTTACAGGTCATCTTATGCCAATGTGCATCGTGGCCAATGTGCCATAGCGGTAGAGGCTACCAATCGTTATGAGCAGGCACGCCAAACGGTTGCTGATTTTATCGGTGCCGAATCAAAAGAAATCATTTTTACCAAGGGTGCTACCGAAAGCATTAATCTGATCGCCGATGGCTTAGAGCACTTAATAAAAGCCGGTGATGAGATATTGATTAGTATTTCCGAACATCACGCAAATTTTGTGCCGTGGCAACAATTGGCACGGCGCACTGGGGCGATTTTTAAAACCTTTGGGGTTCTTCCTGATGGTCGGATTGATTTGGATGACTTTGCACATAATCTGACTCAAAAGACAAAAATTGTAGCCATCACACAATTATCTAATGTATTGGGAATAATTAACCCTGTTCGTGAGATGATTCAAATGGCTCACGAAAAAGGTATTCCCGTTTTGATTGATGGGGCACAAGGTATAGCACATTTACCCGTATCCGTTCA
>JAXFZX010000035.1:0-10548 GCA_034184445.1 Pseudomonadota bacterium
AAAAATGACACCAGCCCACAAAACAAATTTGTTTGGGGAGTTGGTGTGTTCCAATTCATTAAGATCAGATGATGCCGAAACAAATGCCGTTGGATTAATGCATCAGGAAATGCGAGATTGTGATTCCTTAATTATGAAATGTGCCGATAAAACAGCTGTCCCTGCCGGTAATGCGCTGGCCGTTAACCGAGATGAATTTGCTAAGGAAATAACGAATACTCTACATTCTTTCCCATATTTTTCCCTAGTGATACAAGAAGCAAACTTTCCAGAAGAATCAAATATTCCCGTCATTATCGCAACGGGGCCTTTAACATCAGATAAAATGGCAAAAGATATTCAACAGGCCACACATATCAATACCTTGCACTTTTTTGACGCGATTGCCCCTATTGTGTATACCGATTCGGTGGATATGACAAAGGCTTGGTATCAATCGCGATATGATAAAGGGGATGGCACAGATTATTTAAATTGTCCTCTGACGAAGGAAGAATATAATATATTTATTGATGCCCTGCTATCGGGGGAAAAAGTAGCCTTTCATGAATGGGAAGAAAAAACCCCCTATTTTGAAGGGTGCCTGCCGATTGAAGTTATGGCTGAACGCGGGCGACAAACTCTTTTATTTGGGCCAATGAAACCCGTTGGATTATCCAATCCTTATGAAAACGGGCGCAGACCCTTTGCTGTTGTACAACTCAGAAAAGAAAATCGGTTGGGAACCTTGATGAATCTAGTCGGATTTCAAACAAAACTAACCTATGGATCACAAAAAGAGGTTTTTCGCCTTATCCCTGCCCTGCGGCAAGCAGAATTTGCAAGGCTTGGAGGAATACATAGAAATACTTTTGTTTGTGGACCTAAAGTACTTATGCCGGATTTAAAATTAAATGGTTTTTCACATATTCGCTTGGCCGGTCAATTAACAGGATGTGAAGGCTATATTGAAAGTGCTGCCATCGGATTACTGGCAGGACTATTTACAGCGATACCAGATCTGCCTCCACCCCCATCAGACACTGCATTGGGTGCTATGTTAAAGCACATCACCAGTGATGCCGATTCCGAGATTTTTCAACCTATGAACATCAATTTCGGTTTATTTCCAGAAATAAACCTGACAGATAGGAAAGGAAAAAAAATTAAAGGAACCGATCGCAAAAAGGCCTATACCGAACGTGCCAGAAAAAGCATTGAAAATTGGATTCAAAAGATTAAATAATGTTATTTGATATAATACAAAAATAAATAATATTAATCAATGTATTAGATGGCATTAAAAAAGTTAAATGAATTTATATTCATTTTAGGTATGATGAATATATATTAAACATAAGGAGAACCTAATGAAAAATTGTATTCGGTTAATATTGCGCTTTTTATTTCGGATGATGAAAATTCGGGTGTCCGGTTTTGAAAATATACCGACCGATTTATGTAAAGGAATTTTTGTATCTAATCATCAATCATGGCTAGATCCGGTTGTTTTATTTGCCTTTTTGCCACAAAATCCCGTATTTTTATTGCACCCAAAATTGTATAGAAACAGGTGGATTCAATTCTTTATGAAATATGCAGAAAAAATTGAATTTAATTATATGGATGCAACAGATGTTAAAAAAGTAATTACCTTGATTAACGAGGGTAAATTTTGCCTGATGTTTCCGGAAGGTTGTATGACAGATACCGGTGATATTATGAAGGTTTATGAGGCTCCGGCCATTGTTGCAGACAGGACAAAAGCTCCCTTAATCCCCATATGGATTACTGGCGCAGAATACAGCCCCTTTTCCGAAACAAACGGATATCAACCTCATCGTCCCTTTCCTAAAATTAAGATACGAATCGGAAATCCGGAATATTTTAAAATGAATGAGGATTTAAGAAAAAATCGCGACTATTTAAAAGAGGCAACTTATCAATTATTAAATAATATGCGATTTGATACAAAGTATAAAAGCAATATGACATTATTTCATACTTTGCTACGAATGTCTCGGATTTACGGTAAAATAGGCCTTTTTAAACGCAGAGAAATTTTGGAAGATATCAATCGACAGCCACAAACCTATCGGGATATTTTAATTAAAAGTTATATCATGGGGAAAAAGTTTGTAGCTTTCTCGGCGGAAAAAGAAAACATTGGTATTTTGATGCCAAATGCCGTTGCAACGGTCATATCAATTTTCGGCCTTTCAGCCTATAATCGGGTGCCGGTAATGTTGAATTTTTCACAAGGTGAAAGTGTAGTGGCATCCATGTGTAAAACGGCAGTTGTTAAAACCGTCATTACATCAAAAGCGTTTGTAATCAAAGCAAAAATGGAACAAACTATTCAAAGATTAGAAAATGACGGTATTAAAATCAACTATTTGGAGGACATTGCCAAAACTATTTCATTACAAGATAAATTACAGGCTTTGATCCTATATAAAATGAAAAAAGTGCCTATCCGCCAAAATAGCGATGAACCGGCTATCATACTATTTACATCGGGTTCAGAAGGATTTCCAAAGGGAGTCGTTTTAACCCATCAAAATATTGTATCAAATGTAGTGCAAACAGGGTGTTTTGCCCAATTAACAACAAAAGATTTACTCTTTAATTCATTACCTATGTTTCATTCTTTTGGCCTTGTTGTCGGAGTATTCTTTCCCCTGTTTTATGGGGCAAAAGTTTTCCTGTTCCCATCACCCTTGCTATACAGGACAATTACTGAGTTGATCTATGAATTAAAAGCTACCATGATGATTGGCACCAATACTTTCTTTAAGGGATACACTAAAATAGCGCATCCATATGACTTTAAAACATTAAGATTATGCTATGCAGGTGCAGAGGCAGTCCAAGAAGAAACACGACAATTAATGGCAGAAAAATTAGGATGCCTTTTGATGGAGGCTTATGGCACAACGGAATGTTCACCCGTGTTATGCATTAATAATATTTTATTCAATAAGTTCGGAACCTTAGGCAAATTAGTGCAGGCTATTGAACACAAAATTGAACCCGTTCCTGGTATTGAAAATGGAGGAGAATTATGTGTCAAAGGCCCCAATGTCATGAAAGGATATATTTTTGCAGATAATCCAGGGGTCATTGTCCCCGTTCAAGATGGATGGTATCATACCGGTGATGTCGTTGTCATTGACGAATTAGGGTTCGTCAAAATTGTAGATCGGGTTAAACGATTCGCCAAAATTGGAGGTGAAATGATATCCCTGACAGCAGTAGAAAACATTGCTCGTGAAATTTGGAAAACCGATGATTTTCATGGGGCGGCTGTGGCTCTGCCTCATCCGAAAAAAGGGGAATATATCATTTTTGTATCCAACGATAAATCAGCGAATAAAGACGACTTTTCTTTAAAAGTTCAAGAAAAAGGCATGTCGGAATTATATATTCCATCAGAATTTATGTATAAAGAAGAATTTCCGATTTTTGCCACTGGCAAAGCCGATTTGGTGACTTTAAAAAAGTGGGTGCAAGAAAAGCTGAAATGAAAAAAGCGGAATTTATTCCGCTTTGTTATCAGAATGTATAGCGAACACCAAAATATCCTTCGTGGTTTTGGACTTTAATTTCCGCATCTTCATAGGGGCGAATTTTACCGGCATCAATAAAACGATAGCCCAGATCAAAACTCCATGCCCGCGTCCAATTAAAAGTTAATCCACCACCGATATTCCATGCAAATGTTGTATCATCGCCTGATTTGCGTGTATTCCTTTTGTGATAACCGACATCTATATACGAAACACCAGCCCCTGCATTTAAATACGGACGAAATTTAGACCGAAAGGGAATTTCATAGTAAAATTGTGCCATATATCGTTGTTGTTGATACCATGCATTTTCTAATCTTGCTCGTGAAATATTTGCCCATTCAAATTCGGCACGAAATGCCTTAACCCTAAGACCAAGAGCAGTCAAAAAAGCAATAGTGGTCTTGTTATCCTTTTTATCATCAACTTTAAAGCGCATACTATCTGCACCACCACGTAATGTTAAATACGGGCCGTTCACCAACGGTTCCGCGTGTGCCACGGTTGCCAATAATAAAACCCCTAAAACCATTGATACCTTTTTCATCATATTTTGTCCTTTCAGTTAATCATTAATATAGGTTGAAAATGCCTTTTTAATTTCGGGTTCATTAACAAAAACATGCATTTTTTCAGCATAACTTCCAATGACACCGGATAGTAATTCTGCCCCCGTCATTGCCTTTATATTTTCGGCAATTTCCTGCACACCTGTCGGATCCTTTTGGGACGAAGGCCGATATACATAATTGACCTGAGTAATATAAATTCCTTTTTCGGTCGGAATTTGGGTTAATCCGGTTAATCCCTGAGCCTGTTTGAAAACAGATTGAACAACCGCAATCGGCAATTTTGATGTTTGACCACGCATTAATTCAGATTCCTCTATAACCGAAAAATTATTCAATTTCCCCTGAGCCAACAATGATGAACCTTCCTGAATACGGCGGAAAAGAGCATCCGCAACAGATTGCAGTTTTTCTTTTTGTTGATCGCGAACCCATAGATTCTTTAATTCAGAACGAACCGTTTCAAATGGCTTACTCTGAACCGGAATAATTTCAGAAAGTTCCGCTACAATAATGCCTTTATCAGTATCAAAAATCGGTGTTGATTCTCCGACTCTTAACGCAAATAAATTTTGAATTAAATCGGGGTTTGCTAAATCACCGGTTAATCCTTTACCTTCTTGGTTAAGCCCAGTTATATCTGTCACAACATTTTTATGTAGTGTTAATTTTAATTCTGTGGCAGCATCGGATAATGATTTGCCTTCACCTAAAATTTCCTCTAACTGACGGGTTAAATTTTCCGTTTCATCATAAATTCGTTCATGAGCCAATTGGTCACGAATCTGTTTACGAGCAACTTCTGTCGGCGTTTTTTGGCCGGCTTTAATATCCTTAACCAACAATAAATGATACCCGTTTGCAGTCGCAATCGGGCCAATTATTTCGCCACGATTAGCCTTAAAAACGGCATCAGACAATTCTTCGGATATCTCATTATAGGAAACGTACCCAAAATTCGTCACATCAGGCGTTTGCCCCAATTCATCAGTTGCCAAGGTTTCAAAATTATCAGGAGTTATCCGATCCTTAATATCATTGATTGTTTCTTCATCCTTAAAAAACATTTGGCTGACTAACCTTTTTTCCGGTGTTTCAAATTGAGATTTTCGTTCCGCATAGGCCAAATCAATATCCGTTTCGGATACTTCTATACGTTTCAATAAGTCATCCGGCATTAAGCGAATATAGGAAAAAACCCGATATTCAGGAGTCATAAATTGATCCGCCGCAAAAGCTTCATAATAATCTTTCAAATCCTGATTTGAAGGAGCCTTATCAAGCTGTATCCGATCGGTTTCTATAAACAAAGCAAAAACCTGTCGTTTTTCATGTTGGTGACGATAGGCTTGTTCTACAACAGAATCTGGGGCATAGGACAATCCTTCAATCGCATGCGTTAAATGACGGGTGGCTAATTCGTTTTTCAATTTTGTGGCTAATTCAGCTTCACTCACTTGATTTTGGCGTAAGTATGCCATAAATAAATTCCGATCAAATTGACCGGTCACATCGGCAAATGCCGGATTATTTTCTACATACTTTTGAACAGCCGCATTTGTCGCCGTTAAGCCCAACGCATCTTTAACCCCGTCAAAAACCATCTCATTTTTTTGTTGCAAAACGATGTTATCCAGAAGACCCATTTCAATAGCCTGTCTGGGAGAAATATATTGCCCACCCATCAAACCGGATAATTTTTGCGTTTCAGACCGAAATACTCGTTCCAGTTCCTGAATTGAAATAGCACGTTCTCCAACGATTATAACCTGCCCCGTAAAATTATCCCGTTGCGAAAACCCCATATATCCAAGACCAAACAACATCCCAAAAAGCAGGAACCCAAAAATCAGGCGACCAACCCAACTATTCACTATTTTGATAAAAAATTGTATCATATGCACATCCTTTTTTTCTTATGTATTCATTTATAATCAAATTATTCCCGTTTGACAAGTTTTTTTTACTTTTGATGCATTTTTTCTTGCAATAAAGTGATTCCCTCTTCCAAAGTGGGAATTTCATCTTTCTTTTTAACAGATGCCATGATTTTGCCGCACTTAACATACGGACCGTAGCGTCCAACCTGATATGTGACATCATCCCCATTCCACTTACCAAGTTTGATGACTTTCTTTTCTGTTCCTTTTTCGGAAAGAAGTTCCAAAGCTCGTTCCAATGTAATCGTCAAAACATCATCCGTTGGCAGTAATGACTTATATGTTTTTCCCATACGAACATAGGGACCGAATTTGCCTAAACCAGCTTCTATGGGAGTATCTGTTTTGGGGTCTTTACCAATCAATCGCGGTAGAGAAAGCAATCCCAAAGCCCGTGGCATATCTACGCTATCGGGTTGGGTGCCTTTGGGAAGGCTTGTGCGCTTAGCCGTTTTACCTGCACCGGCTTGCACATACCAGCCATAGGGGCCGTGGCGCACAGAAATATCTTGACCGGATTCGTTTTTCCCCAATTCAAATACTTGCCTTTCTGTATTTTCTTCAATAGGTTCCCCGTTCTCGTCCCGTGGAGCATCAATGGTCGCAAATTGTTTTGTGTAATTACATTTAGGATAATTGGAGCACCCAATAAAGGCGCCAAAACGACCAACTTTTAACGATAAATGTCCTGTTTTACATTCCGGACAAATACGCGATTCATCGGTTGGAAACATGTGTTTTTCAAGGGTCTTTGCAACCGTTTCAAGAACCTCACCCATTTTGTGGGGTTCAACGCTTTTAACTGTGGAATCAAATGTTTTCCAAAATTCAGACAAAACAGCCTTCCATTTAAGAGTGCCATTCGTAATATCATCTAATTTATTTTCCAAATTCGCCGTATAATCATATTGAACATATTGATTAAAATAATTTTCCATAAATGCCGTGACAATTCGGCCACGATCTTCGGGCACAAAACGTTTGGATACCAATTTCACATATTCGCGTTCTTGTAAAACGGACAAAATAGTCGCATAAGTAGAAGGGCGACCAATCCCCAACTCCTCTAACTTTTTGACAAGGCTAGCCTCGGAAAACCGTGGAGGCGGTTCGGTAAAATGTTGATCCGATTGAACATCAAGCGTTGTTAAATCTTCGCCCTCTTTCATCGGAGGAAGAAGGGTCGTATCGTCTTCATCCTTAGAATCATCAATATCTTCTTTATAGGCCTTAATAAATCCCGCGAATGCTATCGTTTGACCCGTAGCCCGCAGAGTCAGCATGTTATCACCAGAGGGAATGTCAATACCAACTTTATCAAAAATGGCACTGGACATTTGACAGGCCATAGTGCGCTTCCAAATCAGTTCATAGAGTTTTTTACCATCCGAATCAGCCTCAATCGTGGCAGGTAGACGCGCTGCATCCGTAGGACGAATGGCTTCGTGGGCTTCTTGGGCATTTTTTGAATTATTCTTATAAAAACGAGGCTTATCAGGTAAAAATTCGGGGCCGTATTCCTTTAAAATAACCTCACGCAGTTTAGAAACAGCCACATCCGCCAAAGCCACACTATCGGTTCGCATATAGGTAATTAATCCCGATTCATATAATTTTTGGGCAATTTGCATCGTCTTTTTTGCCCCAAAACCTAACTTACGAGAAGCTTCTTGTTGCAAGGTAGATGTCGTAAATGCTGGGGCTGGATTACGTTTAACTTGCTTACGCTCTATGGTACCGACATGGAATTGCGCTTGTTCTACTTTCTTTTTTATGTCTTCGGTAATCGTGGAATTTGCCAAATCAAATTTAGATAATTTTTTGCCCGCAATTTGGGACAAGTGTGCCGTAAATTTTTCTGAACGCGGGGTATTCAAATTAACATCTATGGTCCAATATTCCTGTGGCTTAAAAGCTGTAATTTCATCTTCCCGTTCACAAACAAGGCGTAGCGCCACCGATTGCACACGTCCTGCCGATTTTGCCCCAGGAAGCTTTCGCCATAAAATCGGGGAAATATAAAATCCCACCAAATAATCAAGTGCGCGTCTCGCCATATAGGCATCTACCAGCTGCATATCTATTTCACGAGGATGAGCAATCGCATCTAAAATAGCATTTTTTGTGATTTCGTGAAAAGCAACACGATAAACGGGAAAATCGGGCTTTAATTTTTTACGCCGTTTTAATTCCTGTAAAACATGCCATGCGATGGCCTCCCCTTCCCGATCGGGGTCAGATGCCAAATAAAGGGCATCGGATTTTGATAGTGCCTGTACAATATCACGCACAACCCTTTCGGCACGCGGTTGAATTTCCCAATCCATTGCAAAATCTTCTTCGGGACGAACGGATCCATTTTTGGCCGGCACATCCCGAATATGTCCAAAGCTGGCCTTAACCAGATAATCTTTACCCAAATATTTATTAATTGTTTTTGCTTTTGAAGGGGATTCTACGATTACTAATTTCATAATATGCTCCGCTTAATAAATCATTGACACCCGATTGCCGGCATATCGTTCCAATCGCCCAGCCAATGATAATTCTACTAAAATAATATTTACAATGCGCGCCGAAAGACCCGTTCCTGAAATAATTGAATCCACAGATATGGGATCGGGTCCCAAAGCTACCCAAACCTTTTGTCTTGCATCGGCAAGGGCAGAATCAGTTATCGGGGCAGGATGATACTCTTTTTCAAGAGGAGATTCTGCCAACTTAAAGTGATTTAAGTGGGATAAGACATCTATCACATCATCAGCGGAGGTGACCAATGTTGCTCCCTCTTTAATCAAGCGATTGGGTCCCAAACTACGCGGATCACCAGGCGAACCGGGGACAGCCATAACCTCACGTCCCTGTGCAGTGGCCTCGTGCGCAGTAATAAGAGAGCCGGAATGATCCTGAGCCTCTATGACCAAAGTGCCTTGGGATAAGCCGGATATAATCCGATTGCGCCGCGGAAAATTGCGAGGGGATAATTGGCTGCCAAACGGAAATTCAGATACCAAGCATCCTTTTTCCAAAATTTCGTCATAAATATCCCTGTTTTCCAAAGGATAAATTTCATTCACCGGCGTTCCCAAAACCGCTAATGTCGTAGGCAACTTTAATGATGCCAAAGCCCCGACATGCGCAGCTCTATCAATCCCATGGGCTAAACCAGACACCACCAGATAATCCGATTCGGCCAAATCAAAAGAAATTTTACGGGCCAACGCTTTTCCATTTAATGAAGCATTCCTTGTTCCGACAATGGCTACACCCGTTTTGTTTAGAGCCAGTATATTGCCCCTAACAAACAAAACAGGGGGGGCATCAGGTATCTGTGCCAATAAGTCGGGATATGATTTTTCCCGCTTAAATACCAATGTGGCACCACATTTATCGGCTATTTCATTTTGTTCATACGCCGCCTTTTCTGAGGCGACAATAAATTTCTTTTGACTACCACCTGCTTGAGCCATATCGGCAATATGTTTAATAGCCTCAGAAGCCGACCCGTAATAATCCAATAAATGGCCATAGGTTATCGGGCCAATTTTATCGGTTAAAATCAACCTTAAACAAGCAATTTTTTCAGATGCAGATAATTCCATCACACGGCCTTTTTAAATTTAATTTTACTTTCTTGACCGGAAAACAACCTCTTGATATTTGTCCGATGCCGCCATAAAGATAAAATCCATAGTAAAGAATAACAAATAACCGCCGACTTTCCAGAAAAAACATAAGCATAAAAAGGGGCTAGCATCAATGAAATCAATGCCGACAGTGATGAATAATGAAAAATAAGTGCCATAAAAAGCCATGTTAGGCAAGTTAAAACCCCAGTTATGGGTGTTAATGCCAACATCATTCCAAATGTAGATGCAACACCTTTGCCTCCTTTAAATTTCAACCAAATCGGATAATTATGTCCAATCACAGCCGACAGTCCCGCCGCAAAGCCAACGGCTTCGGACTGAAATATAAAACGCATCATAATAGCCGCCAAAGCCGCTTTACCCAAATCAAACATAAGGGTCAATAGTGCCAAATCCTTTCTTCCTGTACGCAAAACATTTGTTGCCCCAATATTTCCCGATCCAATTTGACGAATATCACCAAGACCCGCCATCCGCGTGACAAGAAGGCCAAAGGGGATAGAACCCAATAAATAGCCAAAAATAAGTGATATAATATATTCTGTCATCTAATGCTCCTTTTAAACGCATGTCATAATAAAGCAAAATGCCCACGAAAGGCAAGAAAAAAATACACTTTAAATATTTATTTCATAATTACAAAGCCTTAGACATGTCCTGAATCTGAATAAAAGAAAGTTAAGGACATCATCGTTGACAAACTCGGTGTGGAGCCTTCTGAAGTTACGGAAACCGCCAATTTCACCAACGATCTCGGAGCTGACTCCCTTGACACTGTCGAGCTTCTCATGGAGTTCGAGAAGGTGTTCGGAATCAAGATCCCTGATGAGGAAACCAGCAC
>JAXFZX010000036.1:0-3302 GCA_034184445.1 Pseudomonadota bacterium
AAATATTCTCCGATAATCCCGTCCGAATGGCCGTATCTATATCATCCGCATGGGTCCGATAGGATTCCACAATACGCGTGTATAGCCCTGCATCCGCCGGAGGTAAAGCCATATATTCTTCGGTACCGTTTTCTTCCGTAATTACTTTACCGCCCAATTCACCCAAGATACCACGGCTCATGAGTTTGTCCCAATCGGTTTCCCCCATCATGTGGGCATAAAGGGTTTGAACGGCTAAAAGACGCGCATTTGTAAAAGGTAATTTTGAAGTATTTTCCATTTTATTTCTTTCCGATAAAATCAATTTGACAGATATTTTCTTTACAATGAATCCGTTCGCCGAATGATGCCTTAATGTGGTGCATAACATTCGTAGGGGAAACGGTAAAACCGGATTCTGTTTTATCCTTAGGTGGGCAAGTGTCCCCCAGTGTTAAAGTGACGATACCGTCCCGAGTGGCATATAAATCCGCCCCACAAGGCAACCATGCATCTAAACCCGATTCGGCGTATCCCATGTCTTTGCCCATACCACCATTGGCACTTTGGGCCACAATGGATAACATTGCCACTGTATTTGATAATTCATTGGCATAATATTTTTCCATTGCCGTATCTCCACCAGCCCGAAAAGCAGCACCTAGAGATGTGGGTATAGGGCGATTGTTGCGGATGGCAGATATTTGAATCGCACCATTAATAAGGATGGACATAAAATCGGCCTGAACAGTTGTAGCCAAAAAACAACCCACTATCATACCTAACAATTTCATATCATATCCTTTCACTTTTTCTGCGTTAAAACGGCGGCAAATTCTTCAAAATCCTGTGGATTTGTGAAGTTCTTATAGACCGAAGCATATCGGATATAAGCCACTTTGTCAAGAGCCAATAACTCCGACATAACTTGTTCCCCGATGGTAGAGGTCTTAATTTCCTGCTCATTTAAGGATTCTAACTGACGCGTAATGCGATTGACAACTTGATCAACAGTATCGGATTCAATTTGTCGTTTGCTGAGTGCCAAAAGAACCGATTTATAAAGTTTGTCCCGATCAAACGGCACACGAACATTATTTTTTTTGACTACGACCAAATCCCGCATTTGAATATGCTCTAATGTCGTAAAGCGCGATCCGCATTTGGGACAACTGCGCCGTCTGCGGATGGTGTAGCCATCCTCACTGACGCGGGAATCTTTAACACCTGTATCGGGGCAACTGCAAAAGGGACATTTCATGCGCTAAGTCCTTCATAAATAGGAAATTTATGGCATAAGGCCTGAACCTTTTCACGAACCGTTTGAATGGTTACTGTTAAAGTCTTTTCGTCTTGACCACAAGCATCAATAATGTCGGCAATCAAGTGTGCAATTTCAGCAAACTCAGTCGGACCAAAACCGCGCGTTGTGCCGGCCGGTGTCCCAATCCTGAGACCGGAAGTAATAGACGGTTTTTGCGGATCGTTCGGAACGGCATTTTTATTGCATACAATATGCGCCGAGGCCAAAGAATCGCAGACAAACATACCGGTCAGGTTTTGACGCCTGAGATCAATCAGCATTAAATGACTTTCCGTGCCACCTGATACCAAATCAATACCACGATTTTTTAAAACCGTTGCCATCGTTTGGGCATTTTGAATGATATGCTTCGCATAGGTTTTAAAGTCCGGTTTTAAAGCCTCACCGAACGCGACAGCCTTACCTGCAATAACATGCATTAAAGGCCCTCCTTGAAGACCGGGAAAAATAGCTGAGTTAATTTTTTTGGCAATATCGGGATTGTTGGTTAAAATCATCCCACCACGCGGACCGCGTAAGGTCTTATGTGTGGTGGTTGTCACAACATCGGCGATGCCTATGGGGTTGGGATAAACACCCCCCGCGACAAGTCCCGCAAAGTGTGCCATATCTACCATCAAATATGCCCCAACAGAATCAGCAATGGCGCGGAATTTTTGAAAATCAATAATGTTGGGATAGGCCGAACCGCCTGCAATGATAATTTTGGGATTATGTTCTTGGGCTAAGCGTGCCACATCATCGTAGTCAATAAGGCCTTCTGAATTGACACCATAAGAAATGCTGTGATAATACTTCCCCGAAGAGGATACCCGTGACCCGTGGGTTAAATGGCCACCGGCATCTAAGCTCATCCCCATTAAAGTGTCCCCCGGGTGCAACAAAGCCAAATAAACGGCCGCGTTTGCCTGTGATCCCGAATGGGGTTGCACATTTACAAAAGAAGCGGAAAAAATTTCTTTGGCGCGCTCTTGTGCCAAAATTTCCACTTCGTCCACACATTCACATCCGTGATAATAGCGATGGGCCGGATAGCCTTCGGCATATTTGTTGGTTAAGACCGATCCCATCGCGTCCATAACGGCACGAGATACAATATTTTCCGAAGCGATAAGTTCAATATGATCTTGTTGACGGAATAGCTCTTTTTTTAGGATATCGGCTACGATCGGATCCCGATCCGTTAGCGGGGCATCAAAAAAATTATTTTTCAAAGTCATGATTCATTCTCCCTGTTTTTAAAACCCGACGTTCGTGTCGGCTGGTCCCCTCAAAGGGGGTGGTTAAAAAGGCCTCCGTGCATTGAACCGCCGTCTCTAACGGGGTTGTACGACCACCTAAAATAAGGACATTCGCATTATTGTGGCTTCGGGCTAAGGCGGCCATTTCGGGTGTAAAGACCAATGCCCCACGAATGTGATTGTATTTATTGACGGCAATACTCATTCCTATGCCGGTACCACAAATTAAAATGCCCAAATCGGCTTCACGGTCATAGAGACCTTGTGCCACTAAATAAGCCTTATCGGGGTAATCGGTGGGAACCTCTTCATTCGGACCGACATCTAATACAACATAGCCATGCTTACGCAAATACGCAGCCAAATACTCTTTCATCTGAAATCCCGCGTGATCGGATGCGATTAAAATTCTTTTTCCTTGCATTTCGGGTTCCTTTCCTGTAAAATAAACACTATGGAACATATTAACCCATTTCAAAACGAAAGACAAGAACTTTCCGCAAATGATTTTAAAAAAGCACTCCCCAAAAAGGGGGTCTTAATGGGAATTGATTATGGCTCGGTTCGAATCGGTCTTGCCTTGTCGGATAGCGGATGGAATAGAGTAATGCCATTTAAAACGATTGCTAAAATAAAGGAATTAGATGATATTGTTCCGGCAAAAAATGTGGTGGGGTTTGTGGTGGGACTGCCCTTACAGACGGATGGAATGGAGGGGAATACGGCCCATCAGGCACGGTTGTTTGCCGATCGGTTGG
>JAXFZX010000037.1:0-5123 GCA_034184445.1 Pseudomonadota bacterium
GGGGGGCTGTGCCAACGAACAAAGTTTGGAAGGACTTTCCCCCGAAGAGCTGTATTTAGGGGGGTATCACGCTTTTCAAAAAACAGATTATGAAAAAGCGGCCGAATACTTTGACGAAATTGAAAAACAACATCCCTATTCCGAGTGGTCCGAGCGCGCTCAGATTATGGCGGCTTACTCTTATTATCAGAAAAATATGTATGATGATGCGATATTGACATTGGAACGGTTTATTCAACTGCACCCCGGAAATAGGAATACCGCATATGCTTATTATTTAAAGGGATTGTGCTATTTTGAACAAATGTCAGATGCTGCACGGGAACAATCTATGACACAAAAGGCACAGGAAACATTTAATGACCTGATTGCGCGTTATCCTGATTCGGTTTATGCCCGTGATGCCCAAACCAAAATGGGTGAAATGACCGACCATTTGGCAGCCCAAGAAATGACCGTTGGTCGGTATTATTTAAAACGGACGGATTTGGTGGCATCGGCTAATCGGTTTAAAAATGTAATAGAGGTTTATCCCGATTCGGATCAAGTGCCAGAAGCCTACTATCGTTTAACGGTTTGCTATCTGATGATGGGCGCGGATACGGCGGCTGCAAAGGTTGCGCAAACCGGAATGTCTAAATACCCCGAAAATGAATGGTCGCAAAAAATGGCCGATTTAATTAAGGAAAAATAGGTCATGCTCAGATCCCTGTCAATTCGGAATATTGTGCTTATTGATAAATTGGATTTAGATTTTTCCGATGGCTTAACGGTACTGACGGGGGAAACGGGTGCGGGTAAATCTATTTTGTTGGATTCGCTTTCTTTGATACTGGGGGGCAGGGGTGATGCCTCCTTAATTCGCCAAGGGACAGATGAATTATCGGTCACCGCATGTTTTGAATTGCCGGTCTCACATCACTTGGGGATGATGCTATCGGCGCATGGATACACTTTTGACGGAACGATAATTGTGCGCCGAATACTGGGGCGAGACGGACGCGGTCGGGCTTTTATCAACGATACACCGGTTAGTATCAGTTTTTTAAAAACGGTCGGCGATTCGTTGGCCGAAATTCATGGTCAGTTTGCATCTTATCGGTTGATGAATCCGATAACGCATCGGGATACATTGGATTCGTATGGTAATTTGGGTGAAAAATGCACTCAATGCCGACATGCCTTTGAACAATGGAAGTATCGGCAAAGAGAGCGTATAGATGCCGAAAAGACGCTTGTCCGTGCGCGTGAAGAAGAAGAATTCCTGCGTCAATCGGTTCAAGATTTAGAAAAATTGGATCCACAGTCCGATGAGGAACAAGATTTAATTGCACGACGCACCCGCTTAATGAATCGGGAAAAAATTATATCTGCTTTGGGACAGGTCTATCAGCAGTTGTCGGATGAGGATACAGGGGGGCTTAAAATATTGGCTGAGGCTTTGGCACAGCTAGAACATGCGGATACTTTAACCGGCGGGGAATTATCCCCTCAAACACAGCAGTTGTCCGAATCGCTTTCCATGGTATCAGATGTGGCGGAAACCTTGACTTCAATCCAAGAAAAATGGGGCGATATTTCCGAATTACCCGCAATTGACGATAGGTTATTTGCTTTGCGGGATATGGCGCGTAAGCATCAGGTATCTATCTCTGAATTACCAACGCTTTTGCTGCGGTTAAAGAAAGAGTTAACGCAATTGGAATTAGGTGAGGATGCTTTGGTGGCACTATCGCGGCGAGAAGGAGAAGCACGCCTAGCATATATTTCCGTGGCTGAAGAATTATCCCGTCTGCGGCACGAGGCTGCGATTCGTTTGGATTCGGCTGTAGAAGGTGAGTTGCCGGCTTTAAAATTAGGCAAAGCCACCTTTAAAACAGAGATTCAAAAATTAAATGAATCGGATTGGACGGAAAACGGAATGGACAAAGTTTCTTTTTGGGTATCCACCAATAAGGGGATGCCTTTATCACCGATTCATAAAGTAGCGTCTGGGGGCGAGTTGACGCGTTTTATGTTGGCATTAAAAGTTAATTTATCGGCAACTGATGAAACGGGAACTCTTGTTTTTGACGAAGTTGATAGCGGTGTTGGTGGTGGTGTAGCCGATGCCGTCGGGTTCAGGTTAAAGCGGTTATCTTGTAATCATCAGGTTTTGGTTGTCACCCATTCGCCTCAAGTGGCAGCCTACGGCTTGACACACTTTAAAGTTCAAAAAGAAGAAACATCATCGGGTGTCTTGACTTCTGTAGTGACCCTAGGCGGTGAAACACGACAAAATGAAATTGCTCGTATGCTGTCGGGTGAAAAAATTACCCAAACGGCCATTACGATGGCAAGGGAGTTATTGGAAACATGTTCAAAGAAATAGCCCAAATGTCCCGCGCTGAGGCTGCGGAAGAATTATCTTTTTTGGCACATCGCATGGCAGAGCTGGATATTGCCTATCATCAACAAGATGCACCTTTGGTATCGGATGCCGAATACGATAAATTAAAGAGGCGTAATGAGCTATTGGAAGATGCTTTCCCCGATCTTGTTCGTCCTGACAGTCCGTCTCGTAAAGTTGGCGCGGCGGTGGCCGAAGGGTTTAATCAACTAAGACATTCTATTCCGATGCTTTCCCTCGGGAACATATTTACCGAAGATGATGTGTATGACTTTATGGAAAAAATCCATCGTTTCTTGGGGATTCCACCGGATGAAGAAATAGAGATTGTTGCCGAACCTAAAATTGATGGCTTATCATTTTCTGCGGTGTATCAAGGGGGACAGTTTGCTCAGGCTGCAACACGGGGAGATGGTTCTGTCGGTGAAGATATTACCCAGAATATTAAGACAATTCGGGAATTGCCTCTACAATTAGGCGGGGATGATTTATTTGCATCTAATATCCCAAATTTTATTGATATTCGGGGTGAAGTTTATATGTCGCGTCAAGACTTTTTTGATTTGAACGAAAAGCAAAAACAGGAAAATAAGAAACTTTTTGCCAATCCCCGAAATGCGGCGGCAGGATCATTGCGTCAATTGGATTCACGCATAACTGCGGATAGAAAGTTAAGTCTCTTCGCTTATGCAGTCGGTCGCGTTGATATGCCTTCGTGGACGACACATTGGGGCTTTTTAGAACAACTTAAAAAGTGGGGTTTCCCTGTTAATCCTGAAATTCGGCTGTGTCATAATGCACAGGATATGGTATCTTTTTTTCGTAATATGGCGGAAAAAAGGTCAGGCCTCCCCTATGACATAGATGGTGTTGTTTATAAGGTTAATCGCCTTGACCTACAAGAAAGACTGGGCTTTATTGCGCGTTCACCTCGTTGGGCAATTGCACATAAATTTCCGGCTGAGCAAGCCATGACGCGCTTAAACGCCATTCGGATACAGGTTGGCCGCACGGGGGCATTGACCCCTGTTGCCGATTTAGAACCCGTTAATGTTGGTGGTGTGGTCGTCAGCCATGCAACACTGCATAATGCAGATGAAATTGTGCGTAAGGATATTCGGGTGGGTGATACGGTTGTTATTCAACGTGCCGGCGATGTGATACCACAAATTGTTGGTGTCATCAGGGATAAGCGTCCCATTAACAGCACGCCGTTTCAATTTCCATCGGTATGTCCTGTCTGTGGGGCACATGCCGTGCGAGAGGGAGATGATGCTGTCACCTATTGTATGGGGGGATTGATTTGTCCTGCACAAAATAAGGAAAGGTTAAAGCATTTCGTATCCAAAGAAGGCTTAGATATAGAGGGATTGGGCCATCGGAATATAGAACTTTTTTATGAACTGGGCTGGATTAAAACGCCGGTTGATATTTTTAGGTTAGAACAAGATCATGGGCTAGAAATTTTAAATTTGGAAGGCTGGGGGCAAAAATCGGCCGTTAATTTATTTGATGCTATCCGTCGGGTAAAGGAAGGAGTTCCCCTGTCGCGATTTATTTATGCGCTTGGTATTCGGGAAGTTGGCGAAACAACTGCCAAATTATTGGCCGGTCGATTCTTAACATTTGATGCATTCTTTGCACAAATGAAGACATCGGATGCCATCAATCACTTAATACAAATAGAAGGTATTGGTTCCGTTATGGCTACGGAGATCAGAGACTTTTTCGCTGAAGAAAAAAATAACACTCTGTTGAACGAATTATTGACATACATTGTGGTATTGCCCGATGCGGGACAAGTGTTAACTGGAACGCCTATTTCGGGTAAAACAATTGTTTTTACCGGATCATTGATACACTTGACACGATCTGAGGCTAAGGCCAGAGCCACCGCATTGGGGGCAAAGGTATCAAGTGCGGTATCTTTTAAAACTGATTATGTCGTAGTGGGCTCTGATGCTGGTAGCAAATTGAAAAATGCACAAGAATTAGGGATTCGAATTTTAAATGAAGAAGATTTTCTTTCCCTACTTGACGCGGCAAAAAAAACAGGTTATGATAATGTAAATTTTTAAGAGGGGTTCATCATGGCAGAACAGGGAAATTTTAATTCTACGCAATCGGCTCCCAAAGTGGGTGATGACGATTTATACGCCCAAATTGCGGCAGGCGATCAAGAGGAAGAGGCCCCCCATACCCGATCCTCCTTGACGATGAATTTAATGGTATCATATATGCGGTGGATGTTGCTGATTGATGCCAAGCGTCGTCAGTATCAAAAAGTGTTTCGCATTTTTGATGGAATTTGGGCGATTTTAATGACCATTTTATATTTAATGGGATTAGTGATGTTGCTAATCTTGATTATCAGCTATCTGCGTTTCCCGACAGAGATCCAAAGATATTTGAATGTTAATGGCATTATTTGTGATCAGATGGAAATACCGACTTATGCTAACTCGCGGGTGAATTTGAAAGGGCTGCATGATAAAGACAATACCTATCGGATTGATAGTTTAAGCATTTCATCCACTTTTTCGGATTTCTTAAACCATCGGGCACGAAATGTTTCTGTTAAAGGGGTTAAAATTACATTTGATCCGAATAATGAAAAGGTTAATAATCTGATTATGACATTGGCGCGTCTCAATCAACGGGGAGCAAACAGTGGCGGATTACAAATTGATTCCCTTGAAGTTTCTGATGCAACCGTGACATTTAAGGGTAAAGA
>JAXFZX010000038.1:0-4218 GCA_034184445.1 Pseudomonadota bacterium
GTTCACAAAAAGTGGACGCAGAAGCACAGTCTTTGATTATGATTTTAGGGTTAAACGTGTCTGTCGTGCTGAACAACTGAACACTAAGGATTTAGCAGATAAGATTGAAGCTCTTATTTTGGATTATAGCTCAAATGGTATCAAATGGGAGCTTGGACGGTTATCACATGAATCAGTCATTAATGCGCTTAAAGCATTTAACAGATTTGTGAAGGAACAAGCTCCAGTAGAAAAGAAATCAATTTTTAAAGCATTATTGGCTAACTAAGGGGGTATCATGAATAATATAAAATATCCAAACATTAAGGTAAAACTTGTGGGTGAAGATGGGAATGCTTTTGCTATTATTGGAAGATGCAGACGCGCTATGACTAAAAATCATCTATCACAAGCTGAAATAGACGCTTTTACTCAGGAAGCAACAAAGGGGGATTATAATCATTTGTTATGCACTTGTATGAATTGGTTTGATGTGGAGTAAGGGTATGGATAAAACAGCAAAAATCAGACAGCTTAATGACGCTTTCAGGACTTCATTTATTGGTGGAAAAGTAATGCTCACACTTGGAATACGCTCAAAATCAGATGAAGAACAGACTGAAATTTTGGAACGCGTCTTAAATTTTAATGATTTTAATAAAGGAAATGATCCGTATCAAGAACATGATTTTGGGAGGTTTGAACATAAGGGGGAAAAGATTATATGGAAGATTGACTATTATGACAAAAGTTTAAGATATGGTTCAGAGGATGCTTCAGATGAAACAATAACAACAAGGGTATTAACAGTTATGACAGCTAATGAATACTAATAAAAGAAGGTGACGTTGATGTCACTTTCTTTTTAATGGAAATGCAGGGATTTTTACTGCTTTTAAACAAATCAATTTTAAACAGTTTAGGATACAAGTTTTTCTTTTGATGTAGCTCTTTATGGCTTTGATAACAGGGAGTGTTCTAGGATGATTCTAGGTATCTTTTTGTGTGTTTTAAAGAATACTTTTGAGCTAAATTGGTATCATTTTGGGGTAAAAAACCTTCACTGCCTTCAATCATTGTTCTAAAATTGTTTTTCTTCGTTCAACTTCCAATAAGTGTTCAAAATACTCTCTTTCTTCATATGTCAAGACACGACAGGTTGACACATCATATTCCATATGGTTATAAAACTTAATATCATCATCCCATGGACATTTTAAATACATAACAGCACCCCTTGTAATTTTATCTGCTGCAAGCAATTTTTTCGAATATTCATCCGAAAGTTGCTTCAGCTCAGGGTATTTTTTAACATTGGTACAGTCTATTCTGACAGAAATAGAATTACAGATTTTTTGATATAGTTCCTCTTGTGAAAGAGGTTTTTGGACTGGGGGTTCTTCAGGTTGTTTTTTAACTTCTTCAGGAGAAGTTCCCTTTATTTTGACCGCTTGTTTGCTCTTCTTCATCAAGTTTTCATAATTTGCATAAAAATATACAGCCATTTTATCATGGAGCTCCTTAACATCTTGAATTGTATAAACTTCAGGTGTTTTAGATTTGGGTTTTATAATTGAAAATTGAGATGTTTCTTTATCAAATTTCCATGTAGTTGGTCCTGATCTTTCAATTTGGATGTGTTGTTCACCCCCAGAAACAAGTAAATTACAAATTTCAGGGGTATTTAAGACAGGATAAGAAAAGCTATACCCTTCAGTTGGGGGATCAAAAGTACCAATTTTAACAGCTCTAGCTGTATAATCAGTATTGGGGATAATAATAAGTTCATATTTCATTTTTGTACTCCATTTGTTTATGTAACAAGATATAGAATAGCTTTTGAAAGGTGATTTTAAGAAAAATTTATTGTTTTTTGTGTTGGTTGCAGTTCTGCTTGCATGACTGCTTACAACGCTACTTTTATCACTGCCACAAAGTGATAGATAGATAAATAAATAGATAGAAAGATAGATAAAAATAATAAATAAAGAGATAAAAATGATAGATAGTAGGGAGTATTTGTATCTTTAATTTAAAAATTTTTATGAAAAAGAATAAGAATTAGTATTTTTAATTTTCTTTATAAAAGATTTCAATTATTCTTTATATGGGAATAAATTTTTAAAAAGATGTTTATTTCTTTTTTCATATACAGCGTAGAAAAATCATTGAAAATATACGCGCGCGCCCTTGAATTAATAGCGCGCGCAAGGGGAAAAGTATCCCCCAATCACCCTTAAATGATTAGGGGATATACCTTTATTCTATTGTTTTTGGTAGTACAAACATTCATACCCTTCAGCCCTTAAAGGAAGCCCTTCAATCCAAGAAGGGGTTTGTTCCATAATGCCTGTGATGGTATTAATAGGGATATCCTTTGGAACCTCGACAATAACCTCATCATGGATGTGTGCCACCACACGATAGTTAGATAAGTTTTGAAGCGCATAAGCCAAAATGTCCCGACTAATCCCTTGGACAATGTTTTCAACCAGTTTTGCACCATAGGTTTTGGTTTCATTCATACCTTTGCCCCCAACACCTTGATAGGTGATATTTAGATAACCATCTGCACCGGGTTTGAGCTCTGGGTAACGGTATGCAAGTGAACGACCAGATGGTAATCCAATATAAAGGGTATTTTCAGGACACCAAAAGTGAAGGTTGTCAATCTCTACACCACTTCTTTTTTGAATTACATGCTGCGCTGATTGATTACATTGTTTCCAAAGTTCCACAATCCTAGGATTTGCCATGCGCCATTTATCAACAATTTCAGGCAGATTAGCTCCATCCAATTCTTTTTTGGAATCCATCCTGGCTAAAGCATCTTCACCACCGCCATAACCTAAAGCAAGTTCAGCGATTTTACCTTTTACCCGAAGATCCGCATTTTGACCGTTTTTCTCCACAGGAACACCAAACATTTGTGAAGCACTTGCACAATAGATGTCCTTACTTGCTCTAAAAGCATCTAATCGCCATTGTTCCCCTGCTAGCCAGGATAATACTCGCGCTTCAATTTGGCTATAATCCGATACAATAAACTTATACCCTTTTTCAGGGATTAAAGCTGTCCGAATTAGTTGGGATAATGCATCAGGTATTGTTAGTGGTATCAATGTTTTTACACCATTTACCTTTCCTGTTGTGACAAAAGCTTCTTTCATTGCTACAGCATTTGAAGTAATAACAGCATTCCGTGCCTTATCCAATTCCTCAATATGGTTTTGGGGTAAATTTTGAAGTTGAACACCACGTCCAGCCCATCGTCCTGTTGTGGATGCACCATAAAACTGCAAGCAACCTCTTAACCTACCATCCAAACAAACCATATCAAACATTTTATCATACTTGCTCACGGAGCTCTTAGATAGTTGTTGTTTCAGTTTTAAAACCTTAGCTACATTTGGGGGTGTTGAAGGATCTTTTAATAAATCTTCAATTGCTTGTTTATCCACGTTTGAGTTTTTCACCCCTTGAGCTCCCAACCAGTTTTTCAGCTGTGAACAACTATTTGGGTTATCCATATTTGTTAATTTTTTTAATTCTTCAGCACGCTCCGCTCTGTCAACAGAAGCAAGTTCTCTCGCTTGTTTAACAAAATCAATGTCAATTTTTACACCTCTATCATTGATTTTTTGATCCTGAGCATATTGTTCCCAAATATCCTCAGGAATAGGATGTAACCTTAAGCGTTCCTTGATTTCCAATTCTGCCTCAACATCCCTTTTGTTATACTGCTTAAAAGTTTCCCATTTTTCTGGCGCATGTTGGGGAAGATTACGTTCTCTTCCTCCATTTTTCTTAGTTTTTTCACAGGGATGACAGAAGTATTGGATTAAATTCTTCCCTTCCTCCATTTTTTGTTTAGAAAGGTTCAGCGCCTTACAGACCTGTTCCAATTTTCTAGGAAGTCCCATGCAGGTGGACCAAATCATTGAACAACGCCAAGAAGTTGGATCAAGGTAATTTTTAAGTGCTTCTTCATCGGAATTATACCCCTTAAAGTATTTGGGGTAATATTTTTTTAACCAAACCGACAAACAGACCCGTTCAAAATTTGCATTGAAAGCCCATTTGATAACGTTATTATCTGTCAATGATTTAATAACATCCTCAGGTACCTTTTCGCCCGAAGCTAAATCCACCGTCTTGACTTCACCCCCATTAACAGCGTAAGAAAACAGTAAAATTTCAAAGCTGGGAGTGTTTGTATGCTTATAAACGCCATTGGAA
>JAXFZX010000039.1:0-11469 GCA_034184445.1 Pseudomonadota bacterium
ATTACATATCTGCATTAAAAAAATCAAATATTTTTTAATTTCTTTCGCTTGCGTAGGCGGTTTTGTTCTTTGCGTGCTTCGGCTCGTGCCAGTTGTTTGATACAGGCTTCCCGAATTTGCACATCAAAACCGTGTTCCATCAGAATATCATACATTTTTATTAAAAATTGGATTTTGCTTCTCTTTGTCGGTGTTTGGCAGGCACATCGATAGAAACGGACACCACCCCACCTGAGCGTGAAGACCCAGCAATGCTTATGCCTCATTTCTGTCAGAAGTTTTAATGGAATAGTATGGCTATCCCATCTGTTTTGGTTAAAGTTAATAATGTTCAACTCTATTAAAGCGGCCAATCGTTCTCGGCAGTTTTCCATCGCGTTTAATAAAGTTGTTTGGCCGTCCGGGTCATCATCCGTTCCGTAATCACGCATCAGGGTATCCAAAATGGCTCCGTTGCTGATTCCTGTTTTTAATTCCGTGACGGGATTTGTTTTTTTATATTCGTATGAATGAATTGTTCGCATTTTTGAATTAAAAAGCACCCGATGAAGGGTGCTTTTCCACTTACCCTCTTATTGAATTATTATCGTTGATTTAACGCACCTCCTTTTAAATAAGCATTTTTAATCATTTCTTTTTCTTCTTCCGTTAACGGTTCATCCGAGTCTCTTTCAACATTTAAGAAATCACCATTATCCAACATGATACTGTTTTTATTCGGTTTGGGATTTTCCAGTTCTACATCCAATCGAAAAGTTAGACTTGGAAACTGTATTATAACTGCCTCTAGAATAGATGTCGGAGGAGTCCATGCCGTTGAAAAAGACAAATAGCAACAGGCTTTCTTGTAAAAATTCTTTCGCCATTTAATGCTTGTATCAAAGGCATTCCATTTCGTTCCCCAGTGCTCAACACACCAGTCATACCAATCAGAAGCACCATATTTTACGACACAATGAAAAGCTTTTTTTGCATTTTCACGATGGGTAACATCAGTATCGAATATCTTCCCGTCCAGACTTTTTGTCTCTTCTTCCGTTAGGTCTCCTTCTATTGCTTCTCGACAAAGCAAAGCGATATCTTCCTTCAAAGTATTAACAGATTGAATTTGATTTAATTCTTCCGGTATGGGAATGATTTTGTTAAAATCAAACAATGTGTCCGGACCTGCGACTTGTTCTAAAAAATGTTCTATTTCAGAGCGTTCTCCACGAATTGTTAATTTATTATAACATATATTTGGCATATTTACCTCCTTTCATTTAAGCCGGCATATAGCCTTTTTCCAGAACGGTATGAACAACATATTCCAAAAATTTCTGGTCATCTTCAGAACTGTGCAGGTATTCCATATAAACCTCTTCCGGTTGCCGGAGTTGCCTTAAGGCATCCCGCATTTTTATTTGACTTTTATTTTCTGTCATAATATAATTCCTTTGCTGTAAAGTTTAATTTTTCAGATATCGGCAGGAGTTCCAGTCCTATCGAATATCCCTTGAGAAATTAAGCCGTTGGTCCTTTGCTCGGTGCCGTTTCGGTTGCCGGCAAAGTATCAGCAGCACTATTGGGCGTCTGTAACTTCGCCAGAGCCATTTTCTTTTCCTGCTCTTTCGCCAGTTTTTCCGCCAGTTTCTTGGCTTTCCGTTTTTCGCGTTGCTTGGCCCGTTGCTTATCTTTTCTGATTTCGGCCAATTTGACTTCTTTTTCACAGAATTTAATGATGACCTCATCTAAGCCACGGTTTTCCAGCAAGCGATAAATCGTTGTTAAAAAGTTGATTTTATCCTCATCTGTCGGAACGATACAGGAACATCTGTAGACTCTTTTCCCGGCCAAGCGTAACGAGAAAATGCTTCCCGTCTTGTTTTTCCCAAGCTCAATCAAGAGTTTTTGCATCTGATTTTGAGTACTCCAGCTGTTATTCCGGAAATTATCAATATTCAATTGCACCAACTCCATCAACCGCTTGCGGCAATTGTCAACGGATAAAAGGCCTTCATCCTTGGCCGTTTCCAATGGTGTAATACCGAATTGAGAGATAAAATCTTTAATATTAATATCATTTTCGTTCATTTTATTTTTTCCTTTCTGTTGTAATGAACCCGAACGGGACTATCCCGCGTCGGTGATTAAAATGATACGGGATTCAAAAATGAAATCAATACCCCGAAAATTCGGTAAGGCTTGTTTTATGGGATTTCTGATTGACTGAGATTTACTGAGATTGATTACGATTGACTTTTTATTTTCATTTAAACCCGAAAAAAGACAGTTTTTATCCGAATTTTTATTTTAATTCTTCCGAATCGCCGCGAATCGGGGAATAGGATTCGGATAATTTCGGACCTTTTCTGATTCCAGATTTGAATCGGTTTTCTTATAAATAATCTTTGAAAATACAATAGGTAAGGAGTTGTTATGATATTAAACCTTGATGTCATTGAAGAAAATGTAAATAGGATAAAAGAAAAGTTGAAAGACCCTAAAGTAGTTGTTCCGCCGGTTCCGATTGTCCCCCACAAAGCGGATATAGACGAGGATGAACCGGAAGAAAATTCATCCCATCCCCAAGATACCCGATTTATCAAAAAATGTTATAAATACCTGCGTAAATTGGGGTATGTAGATTCTCAATATCAATTTTCCGAGCAGTTTTTAAATAAGAACAAATACTATTTCGGCATGGTTTTATGTGAAAGTCGTCATCCGTCCTTGGATGCCTTGCACAATTTATTGCGTAATATTTCGGGCTTAAATGACGGATTAGCCAAAAGCCTCTATTTGGACCGCCTGTATGAAGAGGGCGAAAAAATCATTACCCAAAGGCTTTTCAGATATTTTTAATCCCAAAATGTATGCTTTCATTTTGACAAGTGCATAAAAAAGGCGTAAAATACCCATAAATCAAATTGCATCAGGAGGAAACATGAGGCCCTTAATCAAACCCAAAGCATTAAAGCCTGGCGACACGATTGCCAGTATTTCCTTATCATCCGGAACGGCCGGCATGTTCCCAAATCGCTATCAACAGGGTGTCCGACAAATCGAAGAATCCTTTGGCATTAAAGTCATTCCGACGCCGCATGCCTTATGCTCACGGGATGAAATTTATAACCATCCCGATTGGCGGCTGGAAGACATGATGTGGGCTTTTGAAAATAAGGATGTTAAAGCAATTCTGACCAATATCGGCGGGGATGATACCCTTCGAATGCTGCCCTTAATGACGGAAAAACATTTTGAAACAATCCGCAATAACCCCAAGATTTTTATGGGTCTTTCCGATACAACCGTCAATCATATGATGTGCTTTAAGGCCGGTCTTGGCACCTTTTATTCGCCATCGCTTTTATTCGGCTATGCGGAAAACGGCGGTATTCCCGAAATCATGATTGAAAATACCAAGAAAACTCTATTTTCAACAGAGCCTGTCGGCATTCTTCCCGAAAGCAAAGAATTCATTGTAGAAAATGTGGATTTCGGGCTGGAAGATCCGCCCAAGCGTGAACGTATCCCGACAACTCCTTGGCGTTATATTCAAGGTGATAAGACTGTATCCGGTCCCTTGATCGGTGGTTGTACCGATGTGCTGATGAACACGATTATCGGTACAAAGCTCTGGCCGGATTTGGATGATTTTAATGAGGCTATCTTATTTTTGGAAGATTCTGAAGAACAACCACCTGCGGATTGGGTACTGTATTGGATGAGAAATCTGGGGGCACAGGGGATTTTGGAACGTATATCTGGACTCCTATTTGCCCGCCCGGGAAATAATAGGTTCAAAGATAAAGATGAAGAACAAAAATGGTTGGCTAAATATCCTGATTTTGATAAGGCAATCTTAAAAGGATTGAAAGAGTTTGGCAGAACAGATTTACCGGTTGTCACCAATATGGATTACGGACACACCGTGCCACAGTTGATTTTGCCATATGGTGTAAAGGCTGAAATCAACCCACAAAAGAAAACCGTTTCACTGTTAGAAAGTGGTGTTATATAATTACCCGATTCCAAAAATGAATCAAAAACGAATAAATACCTTTAGGTAAAACTAAAGGAGTTTAAATGTTAGAAGAAAGAATAATTGAAGGTATTAGGGACTGTGTAAAATATGTCTCTGATAAAGAACTACGCCCTGCATTACAGGCGATATTAATGATATATGATGGGGCAAAAGAGAAAAACAAAGCCCAAATCTTGGACTTTTTGAAGATTATGGATGATTTGGAAACCAAGGAGGCAGAAGATGGACAATAATGAAGTTTGCCATATTGATACCATGGAAGGGGCAAAGAAATTGCTTACTATGCTTCCTAATATAAACACTGAAATCGGTAAGGAAGGTGGAACGCTCTTGGAACTTGCTTGTGCCTTTACCACAGATATAGACCTAATTAAATACCTTTTGGAACAAGGGGCTGATGTCCATCATACAGACAAATATGGTCGCAACGCCTTTGCATACAGTTGGTTCAATAAGACCCCCTACATGGATGTGCTTATCAATGAAGAACTAAAAAAATACTGGTAAAGATTTTATTTTATATCCCCTTGCAAAAGAAAAGAATAAGACTATATGTAAAGTATAAGGCGGGTAACTGTGAAACCCACCAATGAAAGGAGAAAGATTATGTCACATTATATTGTAAAAAGAACTGAACTAGAACCAAGAACAAATGATGTTTGGGGATTACAATCCGACATAAATCGCCTGTTTGACGCATTTATGAGTCCATTGGATACCACAGAAACACATTCGGCTATGGTTCCAAAGTTGGATGTAGCAGAATTGAAAGATAGATTTGAAATCAAAGCAGAATTGCCAGGAATGGAAGAAAAGGACATTGACCTTAGTATTGAGGATGGACTTTTGACCATTAGTGGTGAAAAGAAAGCAGAAACGGAAGAAAAGGATAAAGGATACTATTTGAAAGAATGTTCCTATGGTACTTTCTCTCGTTCTGTGCGTTTGCCAGACAATATTGCTGATGATAAGATTGAAGCGAAGTTTAAGAAAGGTGTTTTGACAATTGATTTGCCAAAGAAGGCTATTACTCCGCCAAAATCTCGTAAGATTGCAATTAAATAATAACACCCCTCGGAGAAAATCCGAGGGTTTTATTTGACTTTTAGTGAATACTTTTCTAAGATACAAGATATACAAACAGAAAGGAACAAATATGAAAATTTTAATTTTAAACGGAAGTCCAACACGGGATGGAAATACAGTTGCTCTTGTGAATGCTTTTAAGGAAGGAGCAGAATCCAAAGGTCATGAGGTCACTGTTGTAAATGTTGCCCATAAAAAGGTCAATGGATGTATGTCCTGCGGATACTGTAAAGGTGTAGGAAATGGTAAATGTGTTCAAAAGGATGATATGCAAGAAATCTATCCACTTTTACAGGAAGCAGATATGATTACCTTCGCCAGTCCGATTTATTATTTTACCATGTCAGCACAATTGGAATCAGTTATTCAACGCTTTTATGCAATTAACCATCCAGCCAAAGCAAAATATACAGCATTGCTACTGTCCTCATATTCACCAGGAGTCTATACAGCCTCTATTGCACAATATAAGGATATGATTGGATATATGGGGATGACGGATAAAGGAATTATAACTGCGGATAATTCCACAAACAAAACACCTGCAAAATTGGCAGAAGCAAAGGAATTGGGAGCAAGTTTATAAACCTGAAAAAACTGGTAACCATAACATATACCAAATAAAGAACCCCGTTCAGACATGACGGGGTGTTTTTATGAATTGTGGTTGAAAGCTTTCCCACATGAATATTTATCCTTGAAATTGATGAATAATTTCTATATCATATCCTTGGAGGCATAAAATGATAACTAAAAAAGCGGGGGTTGTTTTAATTAACCAAGGAAATCATAAAATTGCACTAGTCTATCGTGATAAACAAAATGATTATTCTTTCCCCAAAGGACATTTAGAGGCGAATGAAACTCTGCCGGAATGTGCTATTCGTGAAACGGCCGAGGAGACCAAACGAGATTGTAAATTAGTCTCTGATAAAGAAATCGGTATTATTCGGTATGAAAGTCCGCGGGAGTCTTGCGAGGTTTATATGTATTTGGCCGAAGATATCGGGCATAGCGATAATACTTCACCCGAAGTTCATGACTTAAAATGGGTTAATTGGGCGGATGTTGAAGGATTGCTTACCTATCAAAACCTGAAAGACTTTTGGAACAATGTAAAAGAAAGCGTAAAGAGTTATTTATAGAGGCCTATCATGCCCACAATTCATTGTATGAGCGGTTATATTGGTTTTGGGAAAACGACTTGTGCCAAGAAATTGGCCGAGGAGTATCATGCCAAACGTTTAACACCTGATGAAGTGATGATAGATCTTTATGGAACAGATGTAAAATCTGATTTTATGGAAAAAGCCGAGCATGTCAATGAATATATCTGGCGGGAAATTGAAAAATATATTGCTGCCGGACAGGATGTCATTTATGACTCGGGCCCGTGGGGAGTTGCAGACAGGAAATATATTATGGACAGGGCATCAAAACTAAATGCCACCGTTATTTGGCATCAAATGGAGTGCCGTATAGAAACCGCCAAACGTCGAACTTTGGAACGTGCCAAAGAAACTGGAGAACTTTCTATTGATTCAAAGTTTTTTGATGAAAACCTGAAAAGGTACACCCCAATCACAGAAGCCGAACATTTAACCGTCATTTATCATAAAGGTGAATAAATACTTCTGCTGACCGATACGATAACAGCAGGTAAACAAGGCAATTTAAGCTCCCCACCACCTCGGGGGGCTTATTTTTACGCCTCTCAGAAACTTTTTTTTGAAATTCGGTCAATTTCTCATTCTGCGTGATAAATACCACTAAGAGACATCTCCAGCCGTGGTAAATGCCACGTTATAATAAAGGTACTCAATCATGTGGATGGTTGCTCTGCCGAAACTCCTGTCCGCTGGTGCAGGTATCACAAAGAATCGGATTTCCCATTGGATTTCCAGTCGGCGATAAACAAATAGGACACGTTCCGGTGCTGCCGGAATAGAAAGAGGATGCTCTGTCTGGCCTTGACAACATCCGGTTAGCATAAAATCATTCTTATAGTTTATGCTGATACCCTGTGAGAAAAGTGGGATGAAGTTCGTCAATCGGCACAGCACGAACATTTTGAAACCAAATATATCCAAATAAGAAGCAACTTGAACCTTTTACCTTTTGATAGGTAAAAAGGCAACTTGTATCCAAATCTTGATTCCGATAATAAATCCGTAAATATAAATAAAAAAGCCATCAGGCACTACGCCAGTAGTTGCCTGAGTGATGAAATGCATAGCATTTTAGCACCAACGACATTGATAAAATAACTTTTTGAGTTTTTAAGGATAAGTATGCCTAAACGTAGCCCAATAACTTCTTGGCATAGAATAATGAGGGGATGCAATTTGTTAGCGAAAAGGCACTTTTTCATTGCCTTTTGATGAATAATCCTGTAATATCCGAACAGGAGGGAAATAATGCAACCGGCTTTTTTACATTCTTTTGTGACACGTTCCCATAAAGGCATTTACGGAATTATTCGGAAAAATAATCAGATTTTACTCATCCGTAAAGCACGCGGTCCTTATACAGGCCTTTATGATTTACCCGGTGGCAGCCCCGAAAAAGGTGAAACACCCGAACAAACTTTGTCGCGTGAAATTAAAGAAGAGACAAACTGTGATCTAGTTTCCTATCGGAATAAACGCGAAAAAACAATTTTCTTTTCTGCATTTACCAAAGAATCAGGTGAAGTTGGATGTATGCAACATACGGGGATTTTGTTTGATGTAGAGGTGGCTGGCAAACCTATGGCACAAGGCGATGGATTGGATTCTGGCGGAGCCGTCTGGGTGGATATCAATGCTTTGTCCGGCCAAAATGCAACGCCTTTTGTTTTAATGGGATGCGGTAAAGAGGTTATCAATCTGGCAAATACAGAAGATTACCCCGTGGATGTTGCCGTGCGTGGGGAACCTATCCCCGAGGGCAGATGCCCCATGATTGCCGGTGTTTTTTTATTTAATACCAAAGGAAATATCATTTTACAAAAAGTCGCCCTTACCAAGAAAACAGATCCCGGAAAATGGAGTTATTCTGCCGCGGGGCATGTGGATGCCGGTGAAACCTATGAACGGGCCGCTTTGCGTGAATTAAGTGAAGAAATGGGAATTAAGGCCTCCGGGATAACCTTTGTCGGAAAAGGTCATACATTAAAGAACGGCAAGCCTCGTGCTTTTCATCATGTATTCAAGACCATTTCTGATGATAAGATTACTTTTGATCCGACCGAGGTAGCCGAAGTAAAAGAATGGACTATTCCGGAATTGAAAGAGCAAATAAGGACTCACCCCGAACAATTCAAAGATATTTTTGCCCAAATTTTTATGGAGGCCTTTTAATCAAGGAAGAAATATGTCAGGACCGGAAAGATTTAAAATACCAGTCGGAATTTTTATCATGCTGCGCCAAGACAATAAAGTCTTATTACAATTAAGACAAAATTGTTCGTTCAGCGGTTATTGGGGATTTGTGGGCGGACATTTGGACGGTAACGAACAAATTGTTTTGGCCGCTATCCGAGAAGCCAAAGAAGAAGTGGGCGTTGATATCCGTCCGGAAGATTTGACTCTAAAAACGATTTGTCACAGCAATAAGGGTGAAGAATACCTTCAATTTTACTTTGAATGTCGTAAATGGTCCGGTGAAATTGAAAATAAAGAACCCCATAAATGTGAACGTTTGGAATGGTATGAATGGGACAAGACACCGGAACATACCTGTCCATATTTAAAGGAAGCAGTAGATAAAATCAATGATGGGATTTCTTTTTATGAGGATAAGTTTTAAATGCTGATACTCAACATCAACGGGCCGATAAATTCGGGAAAGACAACAGTTTCAAAGATTTTGGTAAATCTGTTGCCCAATGCCACCTTTATTGAAGTGGATGAGTTGATGAATGATGAAGAAGAGAAACGTCTTGGACTTTCTATACAGGATGGTTGGGCAAAACGTCAAAAACGGTTGAATGAAAAATTATTAGAATTGAAAGCATCTCGTGAATTTGAAACTGTTATATTTGCCTATCCCATCAGTGAAAAAAGTTATAAAACATGGTCATCTCTGGCAGATAAAAACACTCGTTTTATAAATATCACCCTTGCACCCAGTTTGGAAGAATGTTTAAAGAATCGTGGTACACGAGAATTGGACGATTGGGAAAGAAACAGAATCAAAGAGATGTATGAGGAAGGATATCAAAATCGTCCTTATTCTGACTTTGTTATCAATAATGACAACCAAACACCCAAAGAAACTGCCGAGATTATTAAGGATTTTATAGAGCATGCTTTATCCCCGGAACAACAATGGTTGCACTTGGTGGAAAGGCGTTGGCCCGCTTTAATGAGTGGTGAGAAAATCTCCACTTTCAGATTAAATGAGGGTTTTATTCACAAGGGTTTTCTGGTGTATAAAGATTGTCCTAAAGAGCAATGGGCAGAAGTAGTCTATGTGACACATGTTTATTATGTTCCTTTGAAGCAAGCAATAGAAATAGATGGTTTTGATGCTCACACACCCGATATGGAAACAGCCTTAATGCAAATGAAAGTCCATTATCCCGATATTACTTATGATACACCGATTTTGTTGGCACAACATTTGAGTGTTCCCGAAACCAAAAAGCGTTTTCCCGATGAAGTCAAAAAGATTTTGGAAAAGATGAAATAGGTATAGGGTTTCCAAACATTTTGGCTAAATGGCTTTTTCTCCCTTAACCCCGAAGACAATTTTGAAGTTATATCTGTTCTTGTGGACAAGTTCAATTCCATGGGTGCGCGATATAACCAAAACATATTTTCCAATCCACAGGCGGAAATAATAACTCTTTTGCGAAAGTTGAACCTTTTCCTTGGTGCGATATTCCGTTCCGTCATCGCATTCAACCTCCACACTCCGGCCAAAACCACAGCGGTTATTATCCAAATCAAATCCGTATTCAATATAAATCATTTTGTGATTTTATCCCAAAAAGAATAAGATATCAATTGATTTTCACTTTCAAAAGCATTAGAATCGGGCTAACAGGAGAAAAATATGGCACAAATTCAGAAAAAGATATTATCGGAATATTTTAAAAAAGTCATTTCCGGCGAAAAGAAAACAGAATTAAGGTTGGCTGATTTTAAAGTCAATCCCGGGGATACACTTGTTTTAGTGGAAATAGATGACGTCACGAAAAAGGAAACAGGGCGTAAGGTGAATGTAAATGTTTCCTATGTTATGAAGACGAAGGATTGTACCTATTGGTCTCAAGAGGAAATTGACAAATACGGTTTCCAAGTCATTCAATTTGACGTAACGGACAAATAGATTTCTATTATTTCAGATTGTTTTGGGCTTGAAGATATTCCAAGAACGCCTGGCAACCTTCATAGATATCCCAATACGCTTCATCAAAATTGCCGGTGTACCAAGGGTCTTTAATCGGTCGCGGATTTTTGGTAAAGTCCAACAACCGATGCACTTTATGCTCTTTATCGCCCCCGACAATAGCCAAAATATCCCGCATATTGTTATCATCCATGGCTAAAATATAATCAAATTTAGCATATTCAGTTAGGCGCAAGAAATGCGAATAATGTTGGGTATAGGGAACTTTCATCTGCCGCAGCATATCCGCCGCCCGATAATCCAGGGATTCATGATAGATTTCGTTATACTCCTCCGTGCCGGCCGAAGCGATTTCAAACCGGTCTGAGAGGCCTTTTTCGGCAACCATTTGTTTCATCACAAACTCCGCCATCGGCGACCGACAAATATTTCCCAAACAGACGAACAAGACCTTAATCATGAGAAGATTGTATCAAAAAACACTAGAGATAGCAAGATTTTAAATCAATTTAATAGATTTTACCATTTTAAAAGAAACCTATCTTTTGTTTATTAACCCCTCCATTTTTTGCCATTTCTATTTCATTTAAGTGCTTTTTTAAGCTTTCAATAGAACCATTCATTAAAAACATTGAACGTACAACATTATCTATGAAAGCTGGCGGGATTTCATACTCCTTTGATAAACTGAGAATTATCTCCTTATTATAAGAAATATTATATTCTTGAAATTTCTTTTCCCATATAGTTGTTTTGATTTGATTGGGAGGCGTTTTGAACGAAATTATATATGAGAAACGTCTCAAATATGCTTCATCAATGCCGATAATGTCATTCGTAGTCCAGATAGTCGGCCTATAGTTATTTTCTAAAAGACGGTTTAATGCAATTTTTGATACACGTGGTTTATCTTGAAAAGGTGAATGGGAAAAAATATCTTCCGCTTCATCAAACAGAAGAATACTATTTAAATCATTTTTTAAGGCCTCATTTGCTAAGACTAACTGATAAAAACGATC
>JAXFZX010000040.1:0-8926 GCA_034184445.1 Pseudomonadota bacterium
CCGTAGCGCCTATACCGAAGTCATGCGCGATACGACCATGCGGATTTTACCGGCCAATGATTTTGATGCTATGATTAAGGAAACCAAAATCGGAACTATCTTAAATGGTGTCCGTGGTGAAGAACCCAAAGCTGTCGGACCGCTTGCCGACACACTTGCTAAGGTTCAACAATTGGTGTTGGATATTCCTGAAATCAAATCCATTGACGGCAACCCTGTGTTGGTGACAAAAGACCGTGCGGTTGTTGTGGATTTCAAGATGTTGTTGAAATAAGAATATCTTTTGTTAAAATCCCCTTGTCCGCTTGGCAAGGGGATTTTTGTTGTAAAAAAATATATTCAATCATTTATTGTAACAATATTTTTGTGCTAGGATAATTTAAGGGGCATTAATTTGGAATCTTTAATGGAAAATACAGTCGGTGCAAAGGGCTTTTGATTGAAAAAGGATGAGATTTGGGAAAAGAAACATCCTTTGTGCATGCCTTATCAAATACATACAATTATTTTAAATAAAGGCTGGGATTAACAACTTTTGCCTTATAGCGGATTTCAAAGTGTAATTGTGGTGTTTTAACACCACCCGTATTACCCATTTCGGCAATTTTTTGTCCTTTCTTGACAATGGAACCTTTTTTAACCAACAATTTTCGGTTGTGCGCATATGCCGTAATCCAACCGTCTTTATGTTTAATTAAAATAAGGTTGCCATAGCCCTTTAATTCATTGCCGGCATACGCCACTGTTCCGCTATCGGCTACTTTTACGATAGTGCCAGCCGAACCTGCAATATTAATACCGTCATTTCCATTGCCAAAGTAGGAAATAACCTTACCGGAAACCGGCCAAGAGAACCTCTTCCCCGATTGAGCTTTTGGCACATTGGCTTTGCCCTTAAATGCTGTTGGATTTTTAACGGATTGACGCCGATTGATTTCTGTTTGTTTATCTGATGACACCGACTGGGAAGAGGCGGCTTTTGTGGCAGTGGCTGATGCCGTTTGAGACTTTGCCTCCGTCCATGAAGAAATTTTTAAAACCTGCCCCCGATGAATGGTATAAGGTGATTGAATATTATTTAGTTTTGCCAAGGAACTAACCGCCATGTTATGGCGTGTGGCAATACTGTAAAGTGTATCACCGGATCGCACACGATAGGTTTTTGCCCTTGGCAGAACCAGATATTGACCTACGGACAAGATATAGGGAGGAGATAGGTTATTTTCCTCTATAATTGCACGAATGGGAACATCATGACGACGTGAAATTCCATAAAGTGTATCACCTTTGCGTACGCGAACACCATTACATGCCCCTAAAAGGATTAGGGCAACTGTAAAGCCTAGAAAATGAAGCGCATGATGCATGTAATAGGACATACCTTTTTTTTAATCAAAAATCAAGTAAAAAACGTGTAAAAAGAAGTTGCTTTATTAAAAAAAGCGTGTTATGTTAGTGTGGGTCTATTAAAAAAGAGGTTCTGGATGAAACATTTTTTTACATTGATTTTATTGGGGTGTTTTGTGGCGGCGTGCTCGTCTGAGGTTGAGGAAAATCGCGAAACGCGCTCCACCGTGTATAAAGGTCAAACAACATGGGATTTATATGAAAATTTCGGTGCACCAACCTTTGCGGTGCGGGTGTCGCCCGATGAATACCATTTTATTTACCGTCGTGAAGAGGTGACACGCGATTGGACGCGTATGTATTTTGATTGGTGTGATAAAGTTTTTGTCGTTGTGAATGATCATGTGGTGGATTGGGATGTGGATGGGAATCAGTGCTATTTGAATGTTGCTGATGATATGCCCGTTCCTGATGGGGATAACCCTCGCCAAAATGCATTTGAGCGATATCAAGGTGAGATGAATTTAATCCATCAAAACACATACTATACACATCCAGCAAACGAAAATACCTATGATCCCGAAGATGATGTCGGCCTGTTTTAGTGGGCAAATGTTGTTTTAGGCGATCTTAAAAAATACCACGTCAATAGGGAGGACATCTTTGTTCCCTTCTTAAAGCGTAGATAATAATAGTGAAAGGAAAATTATAGATGAAATTTTTAGGGATATTATTAATTGTATTAGCCGTTGGTGGGTATGCATGGCATTACCGTGAACACCATATGTGGGATAAAGTTTTTCCCAAAAGTGATTTGGTTTCCGTTAAAAAAGTGACTTTTAAAAATCGCTTTGGTATTGAATTAGTTGGTGATTTATATATGCCGAAAAGTAAGCCTGTCGGGAAGATGCGGGCTATCGCTGTTTCCGGACCATTCGGGGCGGTTAAAGAACAATCCTCTGGCCTTTATGCTTTGACTATGGCTGAACGTGGTTTTGTGACTCTTGCCTTTGATCCATCATTTACGGGGGAATCGGGTGGAAATGTTCGTAATGTGGCTAGTCCCGATATCAATACAGATGATTTTTCTGCGGCGGTTGATTATTTAACAACCCTGCCCGAAGTGGATGAAAATAAAATCGGTATTATCGGGATTTGCGGATGGGGTGGATTTGCGTTGAATGCGGCTGCACAAGATACGCGAATTAAGGCAACGGTGACCTCAACCATGTATGACATGACACGGGTTTCTGCGCATGGATATAATGATGTTATGACCAACGATGATCTGTATAAATTGCGTGAGAGTTTGAACGAACAGCGGACAAAGGATTATCAATCCGGCACTTTTGCCGAAGCTGTGGGATTACCCGATCAGTTAACGGGAAATGAGCCTCTGTTTATTAAGGATTATTTTGGATACTATAAAACCCCTGTCGGTTTCCATAAGAGGTCTATTAATTCTAATGGACATTGGAATGTGACTTCGGCATTATCATTGATTACGCAACCTATTTTGGCTTATGCAGGGACGATTAAGACCCCTGTTTTGATGATACATGGCGAAAAAGCGCATAGTCGCTATTTTTCCGAAGGGGCCTATGAAAAATTAACCGGTGATAATAAAGAACTTATGATTATCCCTAATGCAAATCATGTGGATCTATATTATAAACTTGATGTCATTCCGTTTGATAAAATAGATAAGTTTTTTAAGGATAATTTAAAATAGAAAGGAAAACTATATGAAAAGAAATGTCAAAAAAGACTTAATTATGGCTCCAATGCCAGTCTTGATTATTGGAACCTATGATAAAGACGGTGTGCCAAATGCCATGAACGCCGCTTGGGGGACACAATGTGATGGGGATGCTATCACAATTTTTCTATCCCGGCATAAAACAACCGAAAATTTAAAACTCAAAAACGCTTTTACGGTGGCATTTGCAACGCGGGGGACGCTAATTGCTTCGGATTATTTTGGAATAGAGTCAGGCACTAAAATCAACAAAATTGAAAAAGCCGGTTTTCATGCTATTAAGGCCGAACATGTAGATGCGCCTATTTTTGTGGAATATCCCGTCACTTTAGAGTGTGAGGTATTGGAAATGGCCGATGATGAAGATGGCTATCGTTTGGTAGGAAAGGTGGTCAATGTGGTTGCGGATGATGCTGTTCTGGATGAAAGGGGTCGCATTGATTTGGGAAAAATGCAGGTCATATCCTATGACAGTTCTTTACATGCTTATCGTGTGATTGGAGATGTAGTTGGTGATGCTTTCTGCGATGGACTGACGATAAAAAACAGATAGCGATAGGGAAGGAACAGGTGCATTAAGTATTTTTTATGATGACACTTGTGCGAGTGATTTTGGGCATAACGGCTGTAAAAGTTGACAGGTTGATAACCGTTTTATTCTAATGGAAAATACAAAAAAGATAAAAAGTATTACCGAAGGAACCTCTTCTGATTTTTACAAAGAATGCCCGTGTTTGGCGGCCAGTTGATTGTCCCATCCCAGTTGGCGGCGAATCTCTTCCGCGCGCTTGCGAACAGCATCATCTTCCTGTGATTGAAGTGGCCTATTTGGAATTGGAATTTCCGGTTTTCGGTCTTTCCCGGCGACATTGCGGTAATCAATGGCGTTATGTTTGTCCATCGGCGGTTCGCCGACTTGTCCGCCATTTGCCGCTCCCCGCAAAATATCGGTATTAGAAGGTATTGAATCCGGATATTTTTCTTTCAATGAATCGGGAATAATTAATTTACCACCTTTATCAAGCGGAACCATATAATTTTTCCCGTCCCGTCCAAATAGGATCCCATATTTTTGTTGTGGTGGTTTGGCTTGTTGTTTCTGGTATTCTACATAATTATCAATAGGGTTATCCATTACAGCCAATGAAAATTCTTTCGGCGACAACCGACCGCCCGGAATAGCATAGCCATCACAATTTGCATATTCATAGTTATTAAGGCAAAAAGCCCTTAAAGTTGAATATAAAAATTCCTGATGAGCTTTTTGAATAGGGTTATCTTGAGGATATTTTTCGGTAAATTCTTGAACAAAGATACTTAGTTTATCATGTTTTTTAGATTGGTTAAATTCTTTTACCGCTTCTTCAAAAGATTGTAAACTTTGTGCATCATTATTCTTTTTGCAAAACCTGCTTACATCACTTTTTAGCATGTAATAAGTAAATATTTGCCACATTTTTTCTTCAAAGTTAGGGCGATGACTTAACGATGCGCCTTTTCTGATGGCAATGGCCGATTTATTTCCTTTAGGTCTAAAATAAAAATCAATGATAGGTCGGCTTGCTTTGCGAATGCTTTCTGCATCAGAACCGGAAATCCCCTTTTGAGAGATATAATCCTCCATGCATTCTAAACAATAATCCCGATTGGACTGCGTTTTTTCTTGTTTCTTACCACTGACATGATTAAATGCCATAATTAATTTTTCTGGTGCCCTTAAAGCATAACCGAAAGTGCCATAGCTTAATTCACAAAACAAGAGTTTTCCCTGTTGAAAAGGTTGTCGCATACCAACACGATCAAGCTCTTTAAATTCTTCTTGAAATTTTTCTTTATGGATATCTAATCCATTCGCTTTTACTTCATCAATCAATGCCCCATTAAATGAATGCGTCTCAAAACAATTATTTTTAGATTGCATACGAATCGAATCCAGAAGTTTCGGTGTATCTTCAATACTGACCGGATAGGAAAGCCCTAATTTTTGGCACTGTTGCCTTAGAATCATAGGACCAATTATTTCTTTTAAATAAGCGCGTTTATCATGTTCTAGAGTTGTATGCCTTTGTAAATCGCTTACGATTTTTGATACAGATCTTTGTGATAAATCTCCGGTAGATGTTGCGTAAACTGAGATGTATCGGCCAACGGTTCTAAAGCGATTTGTCATTGTTAGAATATCATCAGAGGTATTTAAAAATTGTGCAACATCAGGATTTTGGAATGATTGTTCCAAGTATTTTGCCATTTCATCAGAAGATATATTTCTATACTGATCATCCGCCATTTTAATCACCTCATGGATTCATTATACCATAGGATGGGAAATTCGTCAAATTTCCCCATTTAAGTTTGAAAAATAGCATTTGTTTTTGGAAAGATATCATTATAAAATAAAGATTTTCAGAAAAAAAGAGTAAAAAATCATTTTTTGGTTGATTTTTGAAAAAAAATGTGGCATATATGGCTTCATATTCATAGTGCGGGTGTAGCTCAATGGTAGAGCTCCAGCCTTCCAAGCTGATCACGTGGGTTCGATTCCCATCACCCGCTCCAATAAAAAAAACAGCCTTTTGTGCTGTTTTTTTTATTGGATATAGGGTGGAATGTAGCCACGAGGGTGGGTTCGGACCGAAGTCTCCGGTGGATAAAAAGATGCCAATCAAGTGACAAGGTAATGTCCTTCAGGACAAGCCTCTTTATGGGTACGCAAAGCGTATATTCCCATCCCCCATTTGCTATTAATAAGTATTTTGGGCGTGTCTTATATAATTTCTTGCTTTTATATGGCTTTCGCCTTGTAGTGGCGGCATAAATTTAACAATAGTGCGGTTTAATTTATATCCAACCTTTTGATAACAGCGATTAGATGGTGGATAATCATAATCCGTATAAAGCGTTGCCACTTTTCCTTCTTTAAATACTTCACTGGTTAAATAATGGACCAACATTTTTGCATAGGATTTCCCTCGTTCGTCTTTATCTGTGAACACCCGACTTACCCGTGGGTATTTTCCGTTGATGTTCAAGGTTGCTGTCGCAACAAGTTTTTCATTTTTATCGCGCCAGACCAAATATAATGGGTTAGACACAAATTTTTGGGCTAATTTGATATAGTCATCCGACATTTTTGCATGAGGTACTTCTTTTGTTTCCCGATCAAAATCAACCATCATCTCGGCCACTTTTGGTACTTCTTCCGGCTTTGCCTGATCCGGATGACCGATATATTGAATATCATTTAATTTTGAACACGACCAAGAACCTAATGTCTGTAATTTTTCTAGATCATCTTCTGTTTGTTGCCCCTTTAATTCTGGAATAATTTGATTTTTTACCAAATAATCATAAAGGCCGTTTTTTGCCATAATCGCAAATGGCTTATTGGCATGAAACTCTTTTTTGATAAAATCATAAAGCGCACCATACTCCCTAAAATCATCTGCCGTCCAAACAATAATGGCATGGTTGGGATCAGAGTTAACAATGGCGCAATCTTTGCCATCAGAAAAAATTTTCGGTGTTTTATATTTTTCTGCATTATTCAAAATAGAAAACATAATGCTGTAAGTAATTTCATCTTTTAAAAGCGCTTCTGATTTAAATATAGAATCATCTCTGTTTGTTTTTTTTAGCATTTTCTGCTTTCTCCTTTTCCCCAAATATACTAAAAATTTTTGCCAAGAACAAGGCCTTTTTTTCTGAAAGCATTCTCTCTTTAAAAATCTCTTGACAAGCAGTTTAAAATCGGCTATGATGACACCCACGCCAAAGGTGCGACCACACGAAAACGAAGTTGGCCAAAAAATGTTCAATCTATTGAATTGCTTGCGTTTTTTTGTAGTTAAGCGTTTGGTTATCAAAGGGCGAATTTCCAATTTCCATTTGGGGTTTGTCTGGGTGAGAAAACACCTCAAAAAATCATGAACCGAAGTCGCAAGACTTCATTTTACTAACTGATCAGTTAATGAAAGAAAGAAAATGAGTAAAGAAAAATTTAACAGAAGCAAACCGCACTGCAATATCGGTACGATTGGTCACGTTGACCATGGTAAAACGACTTTGACAGCTGCTATTACAAAAATTTTGTCTGAAAAAGGTGGAGCTGCCTTTGTTGATTATGCCAACATTGATAAGGCTCCGGAAGAACGCGCTCGTGGTATTACGATTAACACTTCCCATGTGGAATACGAAACAGACAAACGCCACTATGCACACGTTGACTGCCCGGGCCACGCTGACTATGTGAAGAACATGATCACGGGTGCTGCTCAGATGGACGGTGCTATTTTGGTGGTTTCCGCTGCGGATGGTCCGATGCCTCAGACACGTGAACATATTTTGCTTGCTCGTCAGGTGGGTGTGCCGGCCATTGTTGTTTATTTGAATAAAATGGATATGGTGGACGATCCGGAATTGTTGGATCTCGTGGAAATGGAAGTTCGTGAATTATTGTCTTCCTATCAATTCCCTGGGGACGAAATTCCTATTATTAAAGGTTCTGCCAAAGTGGCTTTGGAAGGTGGCGATCCGAAAATGGGTCACGATTCCATTATTGCTTTGATGGACGCTGTTGATTCTTACATTCCGCAACCGGAACGTCCGTTGGATCAACCGTTCTTGATGCCGATTGAAGACGTGTTCTCAATCTCCGGCCGTGGAACAGTGGTGACCGGTCGTGTGGAACGCGGTGTTTTAAAAGTCGGTGATGAAATTGAAATCGTGGGTCTGCGCCCGACACAAAAGACTGTTTGCACGGGCATTGAAATGTTCCGCAAGCTCTTGGATCAAGGTCAAGCCGGTGATAATATCGGTGTGTTACTCCGCGGAACAAAGCGTGAAGAAGTTGAGCGTGGTCAAGTTTTGGCTGCCCCAGGCACCATTACACCGCATACAAAGTTCGAATCCGAAGTTTATGTGCTCAGCAAAGATGAAGGTGGCCGTCATACACCGTTCTTTGCAAACTATCGTCCGCAATTCTACTTCCGGACAACGGATGTGACCGGAACAATTGAATTGCCGGAAGGTGTTGAAATGGTTATGCCGGGTGACAATGTTAAGTTAAAAGTGACATTGATTGTGCCGGTTGCTATGGCCGAAGGTTTGCGCTTTGCTATTCGTGAAGGCGGACATACGGTTGGTGCCGGTGTTGTTGCTAAGATTATTGAATAATCTAAGCATAACGGATATACCAACTCCCCCAAGGTCAACTTGGGGGAGTTTTTTGTTTATATGAAAAAAGTCGCTTTTCTGACGACTTATCTCATTTTGTTGGGGATATTTGGTGCGGTATGGAGTAAAAATTTATTCGTGTGTATTGATGCGTTCTAAACATTGTGTAGGAGAAACAATTTTAATGCGTTGCGGTAAAACTGTTGGCCTTCTATGCATAATCCGTAAAGGTTGATTTGGATTGATCACTTTCACTTCTGGAATTTCAAAATAGCTTCTTTTTTCTGTTGGTAAGATCTGAATTGTCCATCCTTTTCCTCTTGCGGGTTTATTTGAATCAAATAAGGTATAGATTGTTTTTCCCAAAGAATTTTGTTGCCTTGCAAAATCATAAGCTTTTTGCACAGCCCCAAACAATTGGTGAAAATGGCGTGGATATTTTTCTCGCATACCATACCTACTATTTAGTAAGATGAAAGATCCTGTACATAAAGCAGTTCCGCCCAAATGTATTCCACCGATAGTGTGAATACCATCGCCAGCATCCTTCCCTTCTTTTTCTATTAAGGTTGTGATGTCATCTTTCTCATTCCAACGTACATCAATACAATCATTTTCATCCACATTACCTTTTTCATGTAATGGCCA
>JAXFZX010000041.1:0-3197 GCA_034184445.1 Pseudomonadota bacterium
TTGATTGCTTATCAATCAGGGGCATTAGAACCTGCTGCAGATTTATTATTTAGGGCGGTTAAATTGTATCCGGACATTTCCAATTATACACTGGCCTTAGCCTCTATTTTGTATCGTCAAGGCCATATTGATGAAGCTTTACGGTACTATGACAAATATCCCGAGAATGCATTGGCACTGTCCGAAAAGGGTTTTATTTACTTTGAAAAAAACGATTTAAAACAATCGCGCCATTTATTTAATCAAGCACTTTTAAAATCACCGGCTTTACCACAGGCCCGATTGGGATTGGCTCTTTTATCAGAAGATATTCCAGAACTGTCTCGTTTGGCCCAAGATACAAATTTGCCGGATGCATGGTATTATTTGGCAAGATATCATTATCGGTCTGGGAATTTGGCTCCCGCTCTAAATGCCATAGATAAAACGGGTTTAACGCAACCGATATATTTAATTCAAAAAGCTTTAATTTACGAAGATATGACTGATTTTGATAAGGCATTGGAAATGTATCGGGAAGCGTCTTTAAAAAATCCGCATAATCCGGATATTTGGTGTAATCAAGCCAATATTTTTAAAAAGCGTGGGGAATTTGCCGCTGCCGAAAATTATTATAAGCGCGCTTTGGCACAAGATGCTGATTATATTCCTGCGCGTCATAATTTGGCTGATTTACTTTTTCATCAAAAGCGCTTAGCCGAATCGTTAGAGCAATATCGCGAAATTATCATGCGCGATCCGAATAATACATCGGCCTTGTATAATTTGGCGATTATATTAGAAAAAACGAACGAAACAGCCGAAGCCTTGGGCCTTTACTTTAAGTTATTGTTTCAAGATAAAAATTTACCTGATATTCGGTGGCGGATTGCGGATAACTTGGCCGTTTTAAACGAGACGAATCCCAAACTGGCACAAAATTTTGCAACAGGGTGGGTTAAAAATGCACCAAACGATATCGTCGCTAATCATACTTTGCTGGCACTATCTGGTCAAACAGATGCGCATATGACTCAATTTGCAATAAAACTTTTTGATGATTTTGCATTAACTTATGATGCAAAAATGAGAGAAATAGATAATCGCACTATTTTAAATATTCAAAACATTTTGCCGGCACAATTGTATTTAAAGGCCCTAGATATCGGTTGTGGCACCGGTGCATGGGGGGTAGCCTATAAATCTCATATCGGTCATTTAACAGGGATAGATGTCTCCCAAAAAATGTTGGATATAGCACAAGCAACACAAACCTATGACACATTGATATGTCGTGAAACAACACAATATCTTCAAAATGAAAAAGATGCTTTTGATTTAATAACGATGATTGATGTGTTGGGATACATTTCCAATATAAATCAATTATTTTTGCTGATTGCTAAACATTTAAAGCGGGAGGGTTTATTTGCTTTTTCTGCGGAGACGACTGATTCTGATAAAATGGTATTGGGACCACATGGTCGGTATTTATATCCATTTTCAATATTAGAAATCGCTTTAAAATCTGCCGACATGGAAATTATCCGACAAGACGATGTCGCCCTTCGTAAAGAAGGTTTAGGTTATGCCCAAGGTGTTGTTATCGTTGCACGACTAAGTCAAAAAGTATTTCAATAATTGCCTGAATCTCAGGCACAAGAAAAGCCCCTATAAGGAGGAGGAAAGGGGCTTTAGTGGCTCCAGCGGTAGGGCTCGAACCTACGACCAATCGGTTAACAGCCGATTGCTCTACCACTGAGCTACGCTGGAACAGTGGACATTTATTTACACCAAAAAAAAATAAAAATCAAGTCTTTTTTTTGCATAAATAAATTTTTTTGGAGGTCGGTACCGGAATCGAACCAGTATAAAAGGATTTGCAGTCCTCTGCATAAGCCATTCTGCCAACCGACCCTCAAAATGTAGAGGTATTTTTACACATTTTTTTTGAAAGAGTCAAGAAAAAAAGCGAATAACACTTGAATTTTTTTTGTGAATGGTCTATTCTCAATAAATCTTTAATACGGTTGGAGAATAAAATAATGAATAAAATTAAATACTTGGCATTTGTTTTAGGAACTATTTCCTGCACGGCGATGGCCGACACATTATCAGATGTGATGTCTTACACTTACGAAAATAGCCTCAGCCTGAATGCTTCCCGTGCCGGTTTAAAGGCTATTGATGAAAGTGTGGCTCAGGCCAAATCCGGATATCGTCCTACTGTGGCGGGGTCGGCCGATGTTGCACGCGCTAAATATAAGAATACTTATGATAATGCGGCCTTGGCAAGCAAACAAAAAAGTTATTTAAATCCGACAGATATTTCATTATCGTTTGTGCAACCCGTTTTTTCGGGTTTTTCTACGGTCAACACTGTTCAATCGGCTAAGGATACGGTGCGGGCAGGGCGTTCTGATCTATTAAATACGGAACAAGTCGTCTTATTAGATACGGCGGCTGTATATATGGATGTCATTCGGGATGAGGCAGTTTTAAAACTTCAAAAGAATCAGGAAAAAGTATTAAAGGAACATTTAGATTCTTATCGTAAAAAATTAAAGGCGGGTGTTCTGACACGCACCGATGTGTCTCAGGCCGAAGCACGTTATGCAGGTGCTACAGCGGCACGAATCGCCGCCGAAGGTCAGGTTAAAGTATCACAGGCTAATTTTTTCAGTGTCGTCGGCACTGAGCCTCATGATTTACAGGATATCAAAGGCATCATGTTCACCCCTCCCGAATCGTTGGATAAAGCCATAGAAAAGGCGTTATCCGATAATCCGAAAATTAAAGCGGCTCAATACGCCATGAAAGCAGCCGAATCTGCCACCAAAGCAAAAAAAGGTGCCTTATCCCCTCAGGTTAACTTTAATGGTGCCGTTGGACGACAGAAAGAACATGTTTCCATTAAACAATCTGATTATTGGCAAATTGGGGCGAACTTAACGGTGCCTTTATTCCAATCTGGGAAAGAATATGCTGATATTCGTGAAGCTCGCCAATTGGAAAATAAATATCGCATTTTATGGAATAAAACGACCCAAGATGTCCGTGCCGAAACGACGGCTGCGTGGGAACGATATAATGCGACAAAAGCGCAAATTGAATCTATTCAAAAGCAAATAAAAGCCTCCCAAATTGCTTTAAATGGGGTAATCCGAGAAGCCAATGTCGGTTCTCGCACAGTTTTGGATGTGCTTGATGCCGAGCAA
>JAXFZX010000042.1:0-2698 GCA_034184445.1 Pseudomonadota bacterium
AATATCCTATTCTCGCAATAGGGGAAATGATGCAGCGCGCGGAAAGTATATTATGGTGATGGATCAAGATGATGATAATCACCCGGATAGAATAAAAAAGCAAGTGGCTTATATGGAAAGCCAACCGTGGGTGACGGTATCGGTTGTTCCGGCACGATTATATGGATGGCCGGTTGATGCCACATGGATTGAAGATGATATTAAATTATCTCTATTTTTTCACAATACAATTGGACACCCCAATATAATGGTAAAGCGGCAATTTTTGAATGATTACAAAATTCGGTATACTGAAACCATTAAATGTGCCAATGATTGGGATTGGCTTCTTCAAATTCGGGATAACGGGGGATATTTCGGCGTTTTATTTGAAAAATTGTTTACATATAGTGGGCCAAGGTTTTCAGCAGGTGGAATTGGAAAATGTCAAGGAGAAGCCGAGGCCATTCGGAAACGGTTTTCGGATATTCAATGGTCGGAGAAGACCGATGATGCCTACTTTTGTGATGTCATTGAAATGATACAAAGGACTCCTAAATATGAACGGTTGTTCACCGAAGGGTATTTGGTCTTTAAAAATAAAAAGTGCTTAAAAGAAAGGTAGATGTGTTTGCTATGCGGTCAGTGAATCTTTTTTATTTTTCGGCTTTTTTGAAATCGCAACTGTTTTTGCTACCGGTATTATACCTCTTCTATTTGGAAAATGGTTTGACAATGGCGGACTATTTCCTGTTTCAGGGTATTATTGTTTTAATCAATGTGCTTCTGCAATTAGTATCAGGATTTATTGGTGATAAGGTTGCTCGTAAGCATATTTTGGTGGTTTCTTATGCTTTGTTTCTGGGGAGGATTTTTTGTTGGCTCTGTTGGAAAGGGCCATTTATCGTCTTTGTGGGGGAAATCTTATATGCTGTATCCAAAGCCCTGTTTGATACGGTGGAATCGCCGCTCCTTTACGATATATTAACAGCGGAAAAGAAACAACATAAAATGGTTTCAGCTTATTCAAAATTAAACTTTGCCATTAGTCTTGGAACGGCGATCGCGGCTTTAACCGGTGCGTGGATGTATGAACAAGTTGGTGTCCAAATTTTATTGGGATGTGAATTTGTCTTTATCACAACGGCAATCTTAATGGCAATTAAACTTCCCTTAATGGCGGTGGAAAAAGTAAATCAACCCCATCGGATGCCAATTTCAGAGATGATCCATAATAGTATAATAGTCTTGAAAAATCCTAATGAGGGGATTTATATTATTTATTCCGGTCTATTGGTGGCATGTAGTCATTTTTTCTTTTGGAGTTTTCAACCTCTAATGAAATTAGCCTTAGTGCCAACAGCATTGTTCGGTATTGTCTTATTCACCAATAATATGATGCGATCGTTTGGTAGCCTATTGACACACCGATTGTTAAAATACCTGTGTCTAGAAAAATTAGGTGTAATTGTCTTAGCGGGAAATGTAATCGGATTATTGGGAGGCTTTGTCCTTCAAAAATGGATATTGGAGTATTGGGGAATCTGTCTGATTTTTATTTTCTATTTATGTCTATGCATTGTTTTACAATTAATGTTCACGATTGCACAAATTTCCCGACTGCAGCGCGTTGTAGCACCCCATATTCGGGCACAAGCCTCTGCTACGAATATGCTTGTCGCCAGATTTTGCACGGCCATCTTATTAATCATCCCAAAATATTTAACGGATTGGTTCTCTTTGCCGACACTCTATTTAATTTACGGACTAGGGGTGTTGATCTTAGGATATGATTTGGGAAATAAATTAAGAAAACGTCCAATTTAACAATAATAAAATTGTTTATTATCATGTGGTTATAATACAACCATTGACAAAATGCAGAAATGTGCTACCCTTTACGTTAGGGAGTTGTAGTCATGCAAGATTTAAAAACAATGCAAAAGCAATTAAACAAAAATGGGAAATGTACTGTTTCTATTGGATGTGCGGATTTATCCCAAGATGCAACGGCGATTCAAACTCTGTTGCAATTAAAGGGAAGTGCCGGGGTTGTTCTAGACCTTGGGGGAGAGTTGGAGGGGAAAATCTGTTGGCGTGCTCGTCCTTTTAATTCGCAAAAAGAAGTCGTCAAAACAATGCGTAAGTTTTTAACCTTTATATCCGTTATGGGGGGGATAATGCCTCTAACGGCCGTTCGTGATAAATTGCCCGAAAAAGCAATAGATTTTGATTGGGCATATCAACAATTAAAGAGAGATCCTCCTTATGTTCTTGATAGAGGAGATTAAAAATACACACATTTTCAATGTGTTAAATGATAAATATTGACAAAACATGCAATATGTGCTATAATACCATTATAATAAGATAAGTCTACTTTATGAATGGAGGAAAGAATGATTTTTTCAGATATGAAATCAACTATATCATTGGCAGCATTGGCAAGTATGTGCTCCTTTGGAGCCGTGATGCAGGCAGAAGCGCGTCCTCATCATCGTGGTGATCGGGCGGCGCATGTTGTGATGGCAACTGGTGCGGCTTTGCATGGGGCAGCCCATGTTGTGCGGGTAGTCACGGGGACACCTACCGTGGTGGCTCAACCGGTGGTTCAAACCGTTGTGAGTCCGGCTCCTGTGGTCGTGCAGACACCGGCACCAGCGGTTGTTCAAACGCCGGCACCTGCACCTGTGGTAGTTCAAGCACCGGCAGCTGTTGC
>JAXFZX010000043.1:0-4581 GCA_034184445.1 Pseudomonadota bacterium
ACCATTGTGCTAAAATCGGCACCGTTTTGCAACCGTTGCCATACGGTTAAGGCTTCTTCTTCACTCGGCAAAACAATTTCCGCAAATGAAACAGCACTGCGTCCCAATTCTTTGCGTATGGCTTCTTCTTTTGCCTTAACTTCGGCCACATCAACAGAAACGGCTCGCCCCGATTGCTGTAAAACGCGTAGCCACCCTAAATTGGCCTCGGTTTGACTAAACAAAGTTTGGAAAGGAATCTTATGTGAGGCAAGTAGTTTTTTAAATCCCCCCTTTTCCATACCGTTTTGACGCTCCAAGTGTTCAAGGGCCACCATCACCTCATCGGGACTCACCTTAATACCGCGTTTAATCATTTCCTGAATTTGAATACGCTCATCAATTAAATCATCTAAGGCTTCTTTCTTTAATTCCGGTGTCAGTTTTCCGACCTGACCGGCTTGTTGCAACATAATCATTTTGGCCCGTGCTTCAACATCATAAGCCGAAATCGGTGTATCATTCACGATGGCTTTTATTTCACCGGCAATGGCGTTTCCCCCCACACATATTCCCAATAAAACTGCCCATAAAAAACGCATTATATACCTCCTAATGTTTTTAAAATTAATTTCAACATTACCGATAAAGATCCTTTATAATTTCTGTCTTCGGTATAGGATCTGTCAATTTCCAATAAAACGGCTGAGCATTCATTATCATACCGCACCGAGCCACCGGCTTTGACGGGTTCTCCTTTACCCGACAGATCATAACGATAATACCCCGAAGCCGAAATGTTTTGGGTTAATTGGCTGGACACCGAATAGACCACTTCTTCCCGTGCACCATACCGATTATCCCCGATTTGATAGGCTTTACGCATCACATAATTAACACCCAACTGTAATGGCTTATTGCCCAAGCGAACGCCCACTTCATTTTTTTGAGGACTTAATGTTTTTTGATCCAACCTTGCCCGATAAAAAAACATCGCATACGGCACCGTTATTTGAACGCGTCCCACATAGTTTGAAAAGTGTGAATCATATCCCATTAAGCCCGCCATCAAGGGATCATCATCCAACCGATAAGATTGTCCGATAAGTGCCGAAATAGACCGTCCTGTTTTATGATTAAACCGCGACCATTTTACCCCATAATTGATCCGTTGTCCCGGCTCCACCCGATCATACCCCGAAAATCGATTGGCCGAAAACAAATCTGTATCATCAAAGTCAAAGACAAGGCTATCCACATTTGGAATTTTATCCGAATTTCCCCCATTTGAGGATGCAACCATCATAACAATCGGTTCAAAAATTTGCGTGGTATTCACTTCATTTTTAACGAATGGATAGCGCAAAGTCGCCGATATATTGGGATAAATTCGGCCCGTGTTATACCGGTCATTTAAAGGCCTGTCTGCAAAAGCAATATCGCCTGTATCAACGGCATAGTCATCTACCCGAACATATCCCGTTAAATCCAATGCCCCACCCCACGATCCGATATAGGGCATACTTACTCCTTGAGTCAAGGATAATCTGTTAGATTTAAAGTGTTCGCGCGTATTAAAAAGAGCCATATTTACATCTGTAAATCCATACATTCCCACTCCGTCTATCGGGCTTGTATTGTATTTAAAGTCCATAACCGGTAATAGGACGGGGATAGAATGACTGCTTACCCCATCTTGTAAACTTTGAAATGAGTATGTTTTGAATTTAAAATAGTTTCGGTTTCCGAATCGTTCCGCCGTTATATCCGATGATAAGAAGGGTTCCGTATCATCTACCCCCGGGATACGATATCGTCTGAAATAAGTATCCGTTGCTACCTTATACAATTGTCCCGACAGCCGCCAATTTTCCGTCATATCATATTCAAAATCGGCTTTGATATGGCCTTCATTGTCATGATCATCTTTGTCTTGCGTTCCACTACCTGCAATGTTTAACACACCGGCTGAAAATCGCCCCCGATAATCAATTAACCCCATCGGAAAATGATCAAAGGCAATAATCGGCGTTAATGTCAAATTTTGATTATCTGCCAAATCAATGAAATAAGGCATTGTAATCGTTCGCCCCATTTCGTGCGTGCTACTTAAACTCGGAGCTAAAAAACCACTACGGCGTTTGACGGTAAAGTCCGGCATTCGCCAATAAGGTAAATACAATACAGGAACATCTTTGACTTCTAAGAATGAATGTTTAAAGACCAAATCATGATTTTCTACATCATTCCAAACACTTTGGGAAGTAATCTGCCACAGAGGGGATTTTCCCTCACACACATCACAGGGCGTATAAACCGCCTGCGTTAGGAAAGTATCCCCTGACGGTTTTCTTTCCATACCGCCCGCTTGCAAAAAAGTGCCTTCATAAAATCGGACATCAGTTGCCCCCATTTTCATAGCGGATAAATCACCCGCTAGTTCCCCCGATCTGGTATGCGCAACCGTTCCATCCCGTGTGGTTATTTTTATTGCATCTGGTGCCAAAATTCTATTTTCATTTTTTTGAAACAGGATTTGTTCGGTTTCCAATGTTAATCCGTCCTGTTTTAAGACAACATTTCCCCGTGCTGTCATCTCGTTATTTTTATGGTTATAGGATACCTTATCAGCTTCAAAATCAACAGGTGCATTTGTATCAATGGGTTCTAACTTTATACTTGTGCCGGCTGCATTCGCATAAAACCCTCCCAGTAATACCCCGATAAAGGCTCCCACTTTTATCAGGCTTCTCATACGCTTTTGTATATTGCGTCCGATTGTATTTCCATAAACAAACAACATCGGCGTAAAAGCATTCAACACAACCAAAATTAAGAACCATAAATTTTTCCCCGCCATATTTTCAAAAGCCAACGCCATAGATTGCACCATGACAGCCATTCCTACCGTTAAGTATATTCGCCCCATTTGCCCCCGCCGATTGTAGTATCCGGCCAATACCCCAAAAATGACCAAAAACAGGTAAGTCACATTATAAATCGGTTGCGTTAGACGTTTGACAAATTCTACTTTATGCTTACGCCACAATGGAGCACGTCCTCCAACATCTTGTTTTGTTTTGCGCCACAATTCCGTTAAAGATAATTCCCGCACATCCGGCGTGCGTGTATCTCCTTTACCCGTATCGGGGAAGGTCATGGTGTTTTTTTCAAATTTCAAAATTGAAAATTCCCGTGAATTCGGACGAAATTCTTGTTGCGAACCATCATAAAAATCCACCCTAATTCCGTCCGGTTCTTGAAAAACAATACCACTAGCGGCTGAAAGGATGGATACTTTATTTTTTTTGCTGGAATCATAAAACAGTATTCCTTTGGCCTGTCCGTCCTGAGTTTTCTCTTTTATATACAGAGTCAATCCGTTTCCTACGGTATTAAATTGTCCTTCCTGCAACAATAGGTGGGATAAGTCATTTCTAACTTTCCATTTCATTTCGCGCAACTCTGAATTGGCCATTGGGATCACCCATACCGAAAAAGCATACCCTAAAATCATCAATACCCCTCCCAATCGGAAGATCGGGCGCATAATGTCGCGAGGACTCATTCCAACGGCCTGCATCACCATCAATTCTTTATCGGCTTGCATACGGATTAAGGTGAATAACGCCACGGCAAACAAGACTAACGGCGACAGTATTTGTAAAAAGTTCGGCAGAACCAACACCGTCAATTCCAAAAATATTCCTACCGAAACTCCCTTTGTGACGATCATATCAATCATCCTAAGTGATTGCGTCAGCCATACCAAAGTCGTCATACTCAACAACACAAGGACGAATCCGATAATGATTTGCTTTAATGTATATCGGTCAATAATTTTCATTTCAAAATCCTTCTGGGTTATTATACGCCAATGGATGAGAATTTTCAACAATCTTTTTTAATCTGTCTGGTAAAACATGCGTATATATTTCCGTTGTTGCAATATCGGCATGACCCAACATTTTTTGAACGGACCTTAAATCGGCATCATGTGCGATTAAGTGGCTTGCAAACGAATGACGAAACACATGGGGTGATACTTTTTCCGGTGCGATACCGGCTTGCACGGCAATGCGTTTTAAATGTTTGTAAAAACCGTCTCGTGTTAAATGTCCACTTTTTCCTTTTGACGGGAACAACCATTTGTTGATGCGCCCGACGGGTAAAGTATTTTCTCGCCACATTAACCATTTTTCAACGGCTTTTACCGCCCGATTATTTAAGGGCACAATTCGTTCTTTACTGCCTTTTCCCAAAATGCGTAATGTTTGATTTTCCACATCAATAGATCCCACCGACAAACCAACCAATTCACTCACCCGCAGGCCCGATGCATATAGCACTTCCAGCAAAGTATATATGCGTTTTTCTTCCCGTTCAGCGCAATCAATTAAGTGTCCAACTTCCTCTTCCGTTAAATATTTTGGCAGGGGTTTCCCTACTTTAGGAGCGATCAAATAGTCTGTTGGATTTTTTGAAATTGTATTTTCAGAGAAAAGGAAACGATAAAATTCCCGCATACAGGACAATCGTCTGGCCTGTGTTTTTGGAGCAAGCCCTTGCTTGGCCATTTGTTTTAAATAGGTTTCCAATTCT
>JAXFZX010000044.1:0-6415 GCA_034184445.1 Pseudomonadota bacterium
AGAGCATCTCCATTGTTAGCTTCACTCATTAAAACTTGACGACAGAGGGTTTCGGCTTGATCATAATTGCCGGCATTATATGCCTCATATGCTGAATCCAATATCACATCAAAATTATTCGCCATCCAAAGTGCCCCTGCGTCCGATCACCATATCACGGTTAATATATACATTTTCAATCATTCCAAAACCGATAAATAATGTCATCATGGCCGTTCCACCATAGGACATTAAGGGCAACGGAACACCGACAACCGGCATCAACCCCATTACCATCCCCATATTTATAAAAACATATAAAGCAAAGTTGACAGTCAGTCCTAAAGCTAAAATTTTGCCAAAAAAACTTTTGGATCGGTGGGCAATTATAAATCCATAAATAATTATAATTGTATACAAAATAAGCAATAATAATGCTCCAATAAAGCCAAATTCTTCACACAAAACCGTTAAAATAAAGTCCGTTTGATTTTCGGGAATAAAGTTAAGACGGCTTTGCGTACCACCCAAAAAGCCTTTACCAAATAATCCGCCGGATCCTAAGGTAATCTTGGATTGTGTAATATGATAACCAGCACCCGTCGGATCGCTTTCGGGATTTAAAAAAGTTAAGATACGTCTTTTTTGATAAGTATGCAAAAAAGACCAAATAATTGGAAAAGATAATAATGCCAACGAAAACAATGCGAAAAATTTCCACAGCTGAACCCCGACCAAATAAAAAATTGCACCTGTTGCAAAAACAAGCATCATAGCTGTTCCCAAATCAGGTTGATCCAATATAAAAGCCACGGGACACAGCATCATCAAGGTTGGTGGTACCATATATCGGATGGTGCGAATCTCATCAATTCCAGATCCATGAAAATAACGCGCCAAAGCAAGTATTAAACCTATCTTCATCAATTCAGACGGTTGCAACATAAAAAATCCTAAATTCAACCATCGTTGCGCACCCATTCCTGTATGACCGATAATAGACACTAATATCAGTAATATTAAACTGATTCCATAGAACAAATATGCATATTTCATCAAAAAACGTAAATTAATAAATGAAAAGAAAAATAAAAATACCAAACTGAGGCCAAAACGCGCAGTTTGTTTTATGGCCCAAGGGGAAAAATTACCACCCGCAACAGAATATAAAACAGTAATCCCCATACAAACAACCAGAATAATCAAACCTAAATATAAATAATTAAAGCCCAATACTTTATCCCATAGAGATAAATTGTAATCTTTTAAATAACAGGTGCGATTTTTTAAAAAACTCATGGCATAGTTCCATCCAATTCCAATACTTTTTGCATTAAATCCCGCATAATCGGTGCCGCCGTTTTAGATCCCCCCCCACCGTGTTCCACAAAAACAACGGCTGCATACTTAGGATGTATCGTCGGAGCAAATGCCGCAAATATAGCATGATCACGATATTTTTCGGGTAATTTTTCTTGGGCAATAACCCCCTTTTCCCGCTCTTGAAGAGAAATGCGGCGAACTTGTGTCGTGGCTGTTTTACCAGCCATTTTATACCCCTTATAATTTAACCGTGACGCATAAGCAGTTCCCCCTTGTTTATTGACAACATCATACATACCGTTTCTAAGCATTTTTAAATATAAAGGATTAAATGATAACGCTTCAAATGATGGAGGCGTATCAACCTTAATTAATGTTGGCATCACCTTTTTACCACTAGCGATACGCGCAACAGAGGTTGCAATTTGAATGGGGGTTGTCATTAAATATCCCTGCCCGATACTGAGGTTCAAGGTATCTCCCATGCGCCACCCTTCTTTATGTTTGGCTTTTTTCCAATCAGGGGTCGGTAATAGGCCGTCTTGTTCACCGGAAATACCAATGCCAACAGCCGATCCAAAGCCTAATTTTTGTGCCGTTTCTATGATCTTTTCCGGTTTTATTTTCTGAGCAATTTCATAAAAATAGACATCACATGAATGCATAAGTGCTTCTTCAAAAGTCAAAGGGCCATGACCACCATGCTTCCAGCAATGGAATAATTGGTTTCCCAGTTTAGTCTTACCGGTACAGTTGATTTTCTTTTCAGGATGAATCACACCGCTTTCCAGTCCGGCAAGACCCACCACCAATTTAAAAATTGATCCGGGAGAATAAAGGCCGGTTAATGCCTTATTTTGCAACGGACGATGTGGATCATTTAATAATGCATTCCAATTTTGATGTGAAATCGGCAAAGTAAATAAATTATTGTCATATGTCGGTGTGGATACCAATGCTAAAATTTCCCCAGTTTCAATATTAATCACAATTGCCGAGGCCGCATACTTGTTTAATAATTTTGTTGCTTCATTTTGTAAGCGGCTATCTATTGCTAGGGTTATATCCTGACCCGATTGGGGTAATGTTTCATTTAAGATACGGACCGTTCGACCGAAAGCATTGACCTCGGATTGACGAACACCAGGGGTTCCCTTTAATATCTCTTCCATTGATTTTTCAATCCCAGTCCGACCAATCCTATATCCCGGTAAATCCAACAAAGGATTCCCTTTATCCCCCGCGACATCTTTATCCGTCAATAATGATACATACCCCAACACAGAAGTATTACCGTTTCCGGCCGGATAAAGACGCATCATACCCTCTTCTATTTGAATACCCTCTAAATCCGGCATGTTCAATTGTATCATTAACATTTCATGATATGTTAAATTATCCTTTAATCGGACGGGAATAAAAGACCTTTTGAACTTTAATTCAGATTCTATACGCTTAATTTCATCTTTTTCAAGCGGAATTAATTGTAAAAAATTGGATAATGTTTTTTTGTAATCAATAGCTTGCTCCCGAATAAGAACAGCCTGAAAAGTTTTAGAATTTTCAGCCAATATCACACCGTTTCGGTCATAGATATTTCCCCGTGACGGCATTGTTAATCGTGTGGATAAACGATTTTTTTCGGCCAATAATAAATATTTATCCCCTTGTAAAATTTGAAGGTAAAATAATCGGGAGATCAAAACTAAAATCAATATAAAAAATATAATACCAAGTCCCATCGTCCGATGCAACAGAATTTGGCTTTTTTCATAACGCCAAATCGTCATTCGGGATCTCCTATCCAGTCATTTAGAGCAGAAAAAGCCTTAATCCCCAGAGGGTAAAGCAATATTAAGACGGCTAATTGTTGAAACAGATATTTACTATGAACAACAGATCCTTCACACAAGGTGAATAAAAATAATTGAATCAAAAGCAAAATAATAGAGCATAGAGAAAAAAACAGCCACAAACTACGGAATGACAGCTCTTTTAAAAAAAGGCGATTAAACCGTGCTACAAAAAATAATAAAATAAATATAAAAGGCAACACACCCAAAGGTGTTTGATTGATTAAATCAGCAAATAAACCTAAGCTAAATAAAGCAAATATATTCATCAATTCAGGACGAAAAATGGCAAAATAAAAAATCGGAATGAAAATTAAAGCATCAAATACAAAACGCGCTTCCGGCATTTGGGATAACAATATCACCAACATGCATATCAATATCGGGGTAACTTTTCGGAACATATAAAAACGGGTTTTCATAGGCTACTCCATCACTTTATCCGAAAGTAATACATCGTTTAATCCGAAATTAACCAACCGCACAACCATAGGTGTTTGATCAGTTTCAAACAAACGCACAGATATTTCACCATCAGAAACCGCTTCAACAACCCCGATTCCAAGGCCAGACGGATACACACCGACCTGACCGGAAGAAAATACAATATCTCCAACCCGAACTGTTTGATTTTCGGGAAGAGCTATAATTTTTGGGGTATCACTACCATCGCCGGTCAAAACACCTTTTATGGCTTTGTCACCCACCACAATCGGCACCCGCGATGCATAATCAGTTAATAGCATCAGGCGACTGATGTGATGACCAACAGCTACAACGCGACCGACTATCCCCGAAGAAGTCATAGCCACATCACCTTTTGAAACCCCATCCGCATCACCCGCAGATACAATTATGGAACGAGAAAAACGACTGCCGTTATCGGTTAAGGTCTTTGCCGTCACAAATGATGCCTTGGGTGGTGGAACATAATTCAACAACTTTTGATATTGTTCTTGCTCAAAACGAAGCTGTAAAGCAATATTTTTCCAATTTTTTAAATCCTCAATTTCAGCCTTTAACTGTTTGTTTTCATTATATGTATTTATAAATTCTTTACTACCCCAGAATAAATTTTTACCAAATCTAACAGGTGCAGAAACAACACGGACAATCGGTGTAACCGTTTCTATTAACGCCATTTTTAATTGACTTAAAAATGGATTTTTAAACTGGCCAAAGCCGATAATAAACATCAATAGAACCAAAAATGCCAAGGGTAAAAAAAGGGATACCTGTGTCTTCCATTTTTGAATGCGAAACAGGTGATTTCCCATACCGACTTATCCCCGACCGTCTAAAACACCGATATTGACCAAATGTTCTATACTATCAATGGATTTTCCCGTTCCCATCGCCACACATTGCAGGGCATTTTCCGCCACCGATACCGGCAATCCCGTTGCATCACGCAAAACATTGTCCAAGTGTGTCAAAAGAGCACCGCCACCCGTCAACATAATTCCTTTATCAACAATATCTGCCGACAATTCCGGAGCCGTGTGTTCTAAGGCAATTTTAACGGCCTCTACAATTTGAGATACCGGTTCGGAAAGGGCTTCAGCTATTTGCCGTTCGGAAATAACAATTTCTTTAGGAATACCGTGCATTAAATCACGACCTTTGACGGACATTGTTTCGCCCTCACCACTTTCAGGAATAGAGGCCGAACCAAGAGTCTTTTTAATCCGTTCCGCAGTCGATTCGCCAATCAGCAAATTTTGTGTGCGCCGAATGTAAGAAATAATAGCCTCATCCATCTTATCACCGGCCACTTGAACGGAACGGGCATAAACAATGCCCCCTAAACTGAGCACCGCGACCTCTGTCGTTCCGCCACCGATATCAACAACCATACTACCCGACGGTTCATTCACCGGCAAGCCCGCGCCAATGGCCGCAGCCATAGGTTCTTCAATCAAATAAACCTTACTGGCACGATCTTCGGCAGCTTCCCGAATCGCGCGTCGTTCAACCTCAGTTGAACCGGAAGGGACACAAATCACAATCATGGGTTTAAAAAGAGTTTTATGGCCCTGAGCTTTTTCAATAAAACGTTTAATCATTTCTTGAGCTACCGCAAAATCAGCGATTACCCCATTACGAAGCGGACGAATGGCTTGAATCTTTTCATGTGTTCTGCCTTGCATCAATTTGGCTTCTTCGCCTACGGCAATAACCTCTTTTTTACCGCGATTATCGGCTAACGCCACCACGGACGGCTCATTCAGAACAACACCACCACCTTGAATGAACACCAGTGTATTGGCTGTTCCCAAATCAATTGCCATGTTCGCCGAAAAAAAATTCATAAGCCCTTTTAAGTGCGGTAATTTCATTTCTAAACCCTTTCAAAAAATATAAGTTAACTTATTCTTACACTACTTCGCGACAGAATACAACATTTTTTTTTATTTTTATTCAAAAAATATGACCGACTTTGGACGAATTGAAATATCATACCGAAAAAATTATATCATATCCGCAGAAAGGAGAATAAAATCATGGCAGAACTTTTGGAAATCAGTAATGTCTATAACACAAATAAAAAATTAGGTCCTATTGAAATGCTAAGGGCCATTAAATTGGCAATCGCTTCGGAATTTGAAGCTATTCAAATCTATCAGCAAATTATGGAAAGCACCGAAGACAAACGCATCATTAATGTATTAAAAGAAATTACAAATGATGAAAAGCATCATGTGGGCGGGTTGTATAAATTGTTGGGACTTCTGTCCCCAACAGATTTAAAGGAATATGAAATAGGATACGATGAAACACTGGAAAATTTCACAGATGACGAATCAGAATAATACCGTCTAGTGAACCACCGGCTTGGGATAAAAGTGAATTGCCTTGTTCTACCTCATAACGGGCAATTCCCGTATCCGTACACCAAATCGGGGTGATACCGGCATTAAGCGCACCCTGAATATCCGTACGATATGTATCACCAATCATCGCAATCCTTGAGGTTGGCGTTATTCCCAATTTTTGAAACGCATACCGATAAATGTTTGAATATGGTTTACCGTATTCAATTATTCGCCCACCCCTATCCCGAAACAGTTGGGCAAGTGTACCCTGACGAATCACCCAATGTCCCCCTTCAGAAGCAATCAAATCTGGGTTTGTTGACAATACCGGTAATCCCGAACGATAAACCCGATCAATCCATGGCAAAAAAGGTTGAATAATTGTTGAATTATAGACATCTTTATTCTTATAAAAATGTTGAGCCAAATCAGGGTATTGAGCAA
>JAXFZX010000045.1:0-3756 GCA_034184445.1 Pseudomonadota bacterium
CGCTCAATAGACAGATTGCGCACAATGGTGATGATGGTGTCTATTTGAGGAGGCTCGTTAAATGATACAGTGCCACCGTCCGAATGGCGAATCCCTCTGACGGTGTATGAATCGGTGCTTTGCAGTATATCATCCCAATAAACATCCAAATCGTCCGATGTAAAAATAGCAAACGGAAATTCATAATCGGTTGATGTTCCGTCCGCCGTGTATTGTATGCGGGGAGCGACCCCTTGAATTTTAACATGGTTTGTCATGATTGTTTCCTTATAAAAAAAGACCGATTCCAAAGGATCGGTCGGGTTTAAGTGGTTTATGTGTATCTGATGATACTTTTTATCGGGATTCCCCACATAAAAAAACGGTAGATATACTACCGCCCATTAACCAATTTTATGTATAGCACATTTTAACCAGAATGTCAAGGATTATTTTCCTATAAAAGGAAATTTATCATTTTTTTTTAGGAACTACTTGCGTTTCAGATATCCGATAACGGCCGTGGCCGCCGCTGGTGTTATGCCTGTCATACGCATCATTGCCCCTACTGTGGCCGGTCGTGTTTCGGAAAGCCGTTCTATAATCTCATTTGATAATCCGCCAATTGTGTGAAAGTCGGTGTCAAATGGGATTTTAAGAGCTTCGTCCTTCCGAAAGGAATCAATATCTGATTGCTGACGCGCCAAATAACCGCTATATCGTCCTTCAATTTCCAATTGTTCGGCAACATCGGGGGAGATCCCTCTGAATTCAGGGAAGGCCCTTGTTAAAACATTCCAATCTACGCCCTGATAGGATAATAAATCAAAAGGTGTTCGTTTTATCCCGTCGGCATTTACCGTAAAGCCCTTTTCACGCAATTCTTTTGATGTGTATTCTTTTGACTTTATGTGTATCTGTGCCTGTTTTAAAGCCTCTTTTTTCTTGCGAAATATTTGGGCTCTTTTCCCACCAATGCAACCGATATCTATTCCCCGCTGTGTCAGCCGTAAATCCGCATTATCCGCTCGCATTGTTAATCGATATTCCGCGCGTGAGGTGAATAAACGATAGGGTTCATCTACACCAAAAGTTGTGATATCATCAATCATTACGCCAATATAGCTTTCCGCACGATCAAGGGTAAATTCACTCTTGGTATCTAGTGCCGTTAAAGCTGCATTTATCCCTGCTACCAATCCTTGGCCGGCGGCTTCTTCATAACCCGTCGTGCCGTTTATTTGACCGGCCAAAAACAAATGTGGCACTTTTTTGGTTTCCAATGTCGGCTTTAATTCCCGCGGATCAACATAGTCATATTCAATGGCATAAGCAAATCTTAAAATTCTTGCCTGCTCTAACCCTGGGATAGTGTGAATGAAGGCTTCTTGAACATCTTTGGGAACACTTGTGGAAATGCCATTGGGATAAATGCTGTCGCCGAAACGGGATTCGGGTTCTAAAAATACATGATGACTGTCGCGCCCCGCAAAGCGAACTAATTTTGTCTCAATACTGGGGCAATAGCGTGGCCCCGTTGAGGTAATTTGCCCATCAAACAAAGGTGCTCGATCCAAATTATCCAAGATAATTTTATGTGTCTCTGGGGTCGTATGGGTAATATAACACGGCATTTGATCGGGATGAAAATTCTGTGATAAAAAGGAAAAAGGTTTGGGGGGATGATCGCCGTCTTGGCGCACACATTTTGACCAATCAATTGTGTTTTTGTCCAACCGTGCCGGTGTTCCTGTTTTGAGCCGCCCTAATGTTAGCCCCAGCTTTTTAAGGCATGGTGTCAATCCTAAACTCGGCTCTTCCCCCCATCGGCCACCGGCTGTTTGCTCTGAGCCGATATGAAGAACTCCGTTTAAAAAAGTTCCCGTTGTTAAAATAACGGCTTGTGCAAAAATTTGTTGTCCATTGATTATCACACCGGCAACCAAACCGTTCTTAACAATTAAATCATCAACAGAACCTTCCAAAACCGTTAAGTTCGGATAGGAAAGTAAAATCCGTTGCATCGTTTCGCGATAAAGCGGTTTATCGGCCTGTGCCCGCGGGCCTTGAACGGCAGGACCTTTACTTGCATTCAGCATCCGAAACTGCAATCCCGATTCGTCAATAACACGTCCCATCAAACCGTCCAATGCATCAATTTCACGTACAACCGTCCCCTTGGCGAGTCCCCCGATCGCAGGATTACATGACATATCCGCAATTGTTTTGATATGAAGGGTTATTAATGCCGTTTTTGCCCCCATGCGCGCAGCAGCAGCAGCGGCTTCACACCCCGCATGGCCTCCACCTACAACAACGACTTCATAGCGTTCCATTACATGCCCCGATGGCGAGCTTGTCGTTTCCAAAAGACTTTTTGCTCATTTAATCTTTCTTTTTGCCACCGCAAGATTTCCTTTGCCCCCATATTTAGGGTCATTGTGGCCACAGCACCAAAGATACCTGCTTTTTGAATCTTGGGATGAGAATTGGTGCATGCACAAATGGTTGCGATATAGCAGACACCGAATAAAAATACCCTGATATCGTCATATAGGCAATTATTGATCAACTTTCTGTTAACGGAAATTTGGTTTCTGCATATGTTGACTTTGTGTTGGACATCCTCTTGTTCCGATTGATTTACTTTTTTAGCCGGTGCCACAGATTCCTCCGGCATTTTGGTCCAAGTTTCACTATGTGTATTTGTCTTAAACAAAGGATGCTCCATTTTCTCTTTGGGGGTATTATACACCATTTCCTTTAAAAAATCAAGGATATTACAATGAAGATGTTCTGGGATTACTTTTTATTGTCTCATCGGACTGTTCGTAAATGAATAATCATTCACGCAAAAATGGTCAATATGGAAAAATTCTTGACATCAGGATCGATTTTGATGTATAATCATTTTACTGGCTCCGTAGCTCAGTTGGATAGAGCAACAGCCTTCTAAGCTGTGGGTCGCAAGTTCGAATCCTGCCGGAGTCGCCAAAATAAAAAGCCATTCATTTTAGAATGGTTTTTTTATTTTATTGAGTCGGCGTGATGCGAACTTGTTCGTTCACGAAGCGAAAGCGGAGTAGTTGCCGCAGGCAATCCCCTTGGGGATGAGCGTAGCGAACAATCCTGCCGGAGTCACCAAAATAAAAAGCCTCAAAAAGGGGGGGTAGGACTACCTCTAAAATCAAACGGTGTTTGATGAGAGAAGTGTTATTATAAAGAATCTTCTATAAAAATCAGTCGTGCCTTTTGGGGAAAAATATGAAAAAACACCCCACCATAAAGGTGGAGTGTGTGTGTCAATCTTAAAAGAAGTTCGGAACGGGAAACAAACCAGAAGGTGATTTTGAAATGAGATTATGAGGGGTATTACCATAACAGGCTCATTTCCCGTTCGTGACGCTATTTTACCTCTTTTTTTTATTTTTGTCAAGTAATTTTTTAATTTTTAGTTCAACATTATTATAACTACCTGAAATAACGGCATTATCCCCGACTTTTAAAGTGTCGTCAGATGTTGCCGTCCAAACGGTATCGCCGACAGCAACCTGCATTTTGTCGCCTTTGACGGATACAACCTTAACTGTTCTTCCCGTCATTTGCGCAATCGGATCATTTAAGTTCCTATATTTTTCCGGCACGACCGAATGAAAAATCGTCCAACCGTAGATTTTCCATCCGATAAAAGCAAAAATAACCGAAAAGACAGCCAACCATATTAACTGCCAAGCTACGCTTAATTCCGGAGCAAATAGGGTAATAATACTGTTTACC
>JAXFZX010000046.1:0-3764 GCA_034184445.1 Pseudomonadota bacterium
AAACTTCTTGAAAAACAAAAAGAAGGGAAAAAGCGTATGCGCCAATTCGGGGAAGTAGAAATCCCACAAAATGCGTTTATTGAAGCCCTTAAAATCGGAGATGAATGATTTTTTTAGTGCACATCGTAGGGCGTTAGGTCATTTCGGCGAGCCATCAAGAAAGCCTTATACCGAGATGATGCCTGAGCTAACAATTGACCTTCCGAATCATATATACTGTAAATTGGCCGAAAATTTACAACTTCACGTTTGATATAGGCCCTCTCCCCCATGGGAAAATCATTATTTTCAATATCCCAAAACAAATCATCCCAATCGGATAAATCTATCTCATCCATTATTTCTTCCTTTTGGCCGTATCAATCAAAACAGGCTGGGATCGTGTTTTAATTTCTATATGTTGAACATGTGATTTTTTAACGGGCTTTTTTAAATCTATCGCCAATAACCCATTTTCTAATGAGGCACCCATCACCGTCATACCATCCGCTCGCACAACCGATTTTATAAACGACCGCGCAGCTATTCCCCGATATAAATAGTGGTGTTCGGTATCCTGATTTTGACGACCGCGTATCATCAATTGATTGTCGTCAAGTGTCATTTCTAAATCCGATGCACCGTAACCCGCCACAGCCAAAGTTATACGCAATGTGTCAAAAGAAGTTTGCTCTATATTATAAGGAGGGAAACTTTCGGCACTTTTCGTAATCCGATCCAGCATCCCTTCTATTTCATCAAAGCCTAGCAAAAACGGATTATTAAAAGCGGTCAAACAGGTTCCCCCTTTAAACGACGCGTTAAAATATCCATATCCTGTGCCAACGCTTTATCGCGACAAACCAGATCCTCCATCATCTTAACGGCATGCATGACAGTCGTATGATCACGACCAAAAGCCTTGCCAATATCAGGAAGTGATAACGGGGTTAAAACCTTTGCCAAATACATCGCCAACTGACGCGGGCGCGCAATTTTGCGTTCCCGCCGTGTGGATTTTAAATCAGATAATCCTATTTGATAGTGTCCACAAACAGCATACTGAATTTCCGTCATAGAAATCGGTTTATCCGATATTTTTAATAAATCCTTCAAAACCGAACGTGTAGTGGAAATATTAATCGGATCCCCAATCAATTCCGCATGTGCGACAATACGTTTAAGTGCCCCTTCCAATTCCCGCACATTGGATGTAATATTCTTCGCCAAAAAGTCCAAAACTTCCGAAGGAACTGGTGTTGATAGAGATTTTACTTTGTCTTGTAAAATGCCCAAACGCAACTCATAATCCGGCACCAAAACATCTACAATTAAACCTTGCGCTAAACGAGTTTTTAACCGATCGGCAATTCCCATAATATCGGATTTACTTTTTAATTTTTCTTCAACAACCCGTAAATCCTGCGGTGACGAATCCGCCGACAAAATAACCTTTTTTCCACGCGAAATTAAATAGTTAAACGTGTTAAAAAATTCTTCTTGAGTGCGATCTTTACCACACAAAAATTGAATATCATCCACCATCAATACATCAACAGAACGGAAAATATCTTGAAACCGAGCCGTACCTTCAAAATGATTAGTACGATTTTCACGCAACGCCTTCATAAAATACAGAAAGAATTGTTCAGATGACAAATATAGCACATTTTTATCCGGACACCGTTCCTTAATCCGCCATGCCACAGCCTGCATCAAATGCGTCTTTCCCAGTCCCGAACCACCATGAATATAAAGCGGATTAAACGCAACAGAATCATCTTCGGCAATTTTACGCGCCGCCGCACAAGCAAATTGATTGGCAGCCCCTATCACAAATGTATCAAATGTATATTTGGGATTAAGCAGTGAATGCGGATAATCTTCATCAGCTTTGGGTTCTAAATTGGGAAGTGACTTAGGAGCAACAGGTTTTAAAACCGCAGGCGTGTTTAACGGTAATTCCGGCACCGCACTTTGTGCTAATTTCAAATCAAGTCCGCAAATATCCGCATTTTCTTCATGCCACAAAGAAAGGATCTGATCAGCATAGTTTTGCTTTACAAGTTCATGAATACAGGGTGAAGGAACCAGTAAGCATACCTGTCCCCCCGTCATTTTATCCGGAACAATCTTGGACAACCAACGAACCGCAAAACGACTGGATTCGGATTGTTGAATACGCGAACAAACCCGTTTCCATTGATCCTTTATCATGTCATGCGATAATTCCATAAAACAATCCTTCTTTTTCTTTGACACCTCATCATAACCAAAAAAAAACGAAAAAAACAACCCCTTTTTTTATTTTTACTGATATTATTTTAAAAAACTCAACATATAGATTTTTCAAAGCCATATTTTGTGATTTTTATGTTTTAAAAAATTTTTTTAACAAGAATTATGAAAATTCTTTTTGAATGCTTTTTGAAGGCAAAAATAAAAAAATCTTATTTTTTAATCAGTAAATTTGTTTTACCGATTCGCTTCCCTACATACTTTTTTGTTGCAAATCGGACTCAAAAAGCGTAAGATAGAGGAACAAGGAGATACTAAAATGATTGTTTTTTTATTGGCTACACTGTTATTAATCTTAGGATATGTTGTTTACGGACTGATCATAGAAAAAATTTTGGGTATCAACCCCAAAAATCCAACACCGGCACAAACGCTGACAGACGGTGTGGATTTCGTACCGTTAAGTCCCCGTAAAATTTTTCTGATTCAATTTTTAAATATTGCGGGACTTGGTCCTGTGTTTGGTGCAATTTTAGGAGCTTTATATGGCCCAATATGCTTACTTTGGATTGTATTGGGCTCCATCTTTGCAGGAGGAGTTCATGATATGTTGGCCGGTGTTATTTCCATTCGGAATGCGGGTTCAACTATGACGGCTCTTGTTCAAAAGTATTTTGGGAAAACATTTCATGCATTCTTTTTAACATTGATGGTGTTACTATTAACACTAATTGGTTCCATTTTTGCACAAACACCGGCTAAGTTATTGGCAGGTATGACGCAAATTCCTTTTGTGGGGTGGCTTTCAATTATCTTTGGATACTACTTTTTGGCAACCCTTTTACCGATTGATAAAATTATCGGTAGATTTTATCCGATTTTTGGAGCCTGCTTAATTATTTCAACACTTTTATTATTGGGGGTCTTATTTACAAGAGGAATTGATTTTTATCCCGATTTACATACCCTTAATCAAAATCCAAATGATAAACCGATTTTTCCGTTAATGTTTATTACGATCGCGTGTGGGGCTCTCAGCGGTTTCCATGCCACCCAATCCCCCATGATGGCCAGATGCATTACAAATGAAAAATATAGCCGTCCCATATTCTATGGTGCTATGATCTTAGAGGGCTTCATCGCCCTGATTTGGGCGACCCTTGGGATTGCGTTCTACCATGGGACAGAGGGCCTAAACAATGCCCTAGGCGGAACGGGTGATGCCGGTGTTGTTGTGTCACAAGTTTCTAAATCATTTTTGGGTGAATTTGGAGGATTGTTGGCCATTCTATCGGTTGTCTTTTTGGCCATTACCACAGGTGATACAGCCCTTAGATCGGCCAGATTATCATTGGCGGACTTTTTAAAAGTTGACCAAAAAAATATGATAAAACGCCTGATTTTTAGCGCCATTATTTTAGGAATAGCCACCATAATGGCATTCATTAATTTGGACAAAATCTGGCTCTATTTCGGATGGGTTAATCAGCTATTGGCCTCTATAATGTTGTGGGTTGGTGCACTTTATCTGCGCGAGAAAAGAAAAA
>JAXFZX010000047.1:0-10523 GCA_034184445.1 Pseudomonadota bacterium
CCCCCTTTTGTTCGTCCGCATCCCGATAATCGCCATCGGGGATTTCTTTGTCTTCCAGTATCAGATAGGCATTGTAATTTGCACCCTGCATGCGGGCCTTCATATACGCCCGATCCGGATCACCCCAGATAAGCGATTCCTTATCATCGGGGTAGCCATAGGTATCAAACACCATCTTCCAAAAGGCATCTCTGCGCCGGATCTTTTTGGCTAAATTTTTACGCGTGAAATTCAGAGAATTATCACCTTCGTTTTCATAGTAAATCTTATATGCCTGATTGTCGGTGGCATAAGTGGAAAATAAAACTTGCATATATTCGGCAGTTTCGGGTTTGGATAATGTCAGGGAAGAAATATAATAAACTTCGTCATTACGGGCTTGGTCTATAATACATTCTTGTAAATCCCGTGTGCGCCGAACGGGAATGGCGCGACAATTATGTTCGTAAAAAGAAGTGCGGTGAAGAGGAATACCGTGTTCAACCCGTGTGACGGTATAGCCTTGTTCTTGTGCAGCCTCGGTGACTTCGTCCGGTGTCATTCCCAGCATAATCCCCGAAATTTCAAATCCGCGCACATCATGCATTTTTCCAAATAAAGCAACCAGAGAAGCCGGCATTTGAGGCTCGGAAACCTTTTTGGGAGCAGGCGGTGGCGGGGTTTTAGACTGCGCGGCTTTGGCGCGTTCCTCTTGATACCGACGGATTTCGGCCGATAATTTTTCGTCCATCTCGGCAGCTTTTTCCGAAGAAAGGCGACGCGGTGGATTAGGCTCTTTGGGAAGGATCAATTTTTGGGATGTCTTAGGAGTCGGTTTTGCCGGCTTGGCGGATTTACCCGAATCGCCCAAAGAGACCCGCACATCAGGCAATTCATCAGGAGTTAGGTGTAGCTCTTTGAGGGGTTTAGCCTCTCGCCCAAGATTGGGAATGTCGTCTTCAAAAAGCGGAATGCTTGTTTGTGATGTCGCAACCAGCGGTAAAAATAAGCAAAAAATGCCCGCGTAAAGTGTTTTCATACAGTGCCCCTTCATTTTTAACTTGACCTTTTGTTAATATCGCGCTAAAACTATAACATATCTTTTAACGGAAAACATTTTTAAAAGCAAGGAAAAAAATGAGTCAAATTAAATCTGTTGTCGTTTTTTGCGGTGGATCGGACGGAAATAAAGAAATCTTTACCAAAGAAGCCTATAAAGTCGGGCAGTTGCTGGCGGATAACAATATCAAGTTGATTTATGGTGCCGGTGGTAGCGGCATGATGCGCGCAGTTGCCGAAGGTGCTTTGAGTGAAGGGGGATATGTTATAGGCTCAACCATTCAATCATTATTCGCAATAGAACGGCCGGATTTGGCGACAAAACTATCAAAAATGGAAGTGTTCCAAACCATGTATGAGCGCAAAGTATCTATGACTAAACAGGCTGATGCTGTTGTGGTGCTTCCAGGGGGATTGGGAACCATGGATGAGTTGTTTGAATTGTTTGTTTTGCGCCAATTGGGTATTAGTCATCAACCGATTATCATATTGAATACAGATGAATACTATAATACTTTGCACCAATGGATGTTAGAAATGGTGGGTATGGGCTTTGCTAAAACACATCAAATGAAAATAGTCCAATTTGTTAAAACTGCGGAAGAAGTCATTCCCGCTATTAGAGAACAAAAAAAATTGTTGGATGAGGAAAAAAATGCGTAAAAAATTTATCGGTTGCTTGGCACTATTGCTGTGGTTATGTGGGTGTGCAACCAAGCCAACGGATCCCGAAGCCTTAAAAATCTATGAACAAAATAATGACCCCTTTGAACCGATGAATCGGGCAATTTTTGGGTTTAATCAGGGGGCTTACGATTATGTCCTAACACCGACAGTTAAGGGATATCGGGCGGTTGTGCCGGATACCGTTAAAGCAGGCATTGAAAATGTGTTGACAAACTTAAAACAACCCATCTACATGATCAATGCTTTGTTGCAAGGAGATTTAAAAGCCACCGGAACTATTGCGGGGCGATTTGCTCTAAATAGTGTTTTTGGCGTGGCGGGTATTTTTGACTTGGCATCCCGCGAGGAAATGCCTGTCATCCAACGCGACTTTGGTCAAACATTGGCCGTGTGGGGTGTTAAAAACAGCGGACCCTACATCATGTTGCCGATTATCGGACCGACAACCCTAAGGGACGGAATCGGTATGGGGGTTGATGCTTTTGCCGATCCGGTGGATTGGGCCCTTTATAATCAAAGTCCGTGGTGGGCTTATGGTCGGGCGGGGGTAGATGGCTTTGTCCAATTTGAAAACAAACACGATTTATTGGAAAATATGAAGAAAACATCAACAGATTATTATGCCACTATGCGTAGTATGTACCAACAAAACCGTCAAAAAGGAGTCAATGAATTGCGCGGAGAACCGGAAGTGGTCCGGGAAGCTTATGACTTTGACTTTCCCGATGACGAAGAAGAATAGGAGAAAATTATGAAAAAATTATTTGCTTTCATTTTAACCTTAATGTTTGTGCCAATGGTCGCCAAAGCCGAAAATCCCGCCATAGATTTTGTGAATAAATTGGCGGATAATGTCATCAATAATGTCTTAACGGCCGATGTATCGCAGGATGAAAAATTATCACGATTTCGCGCCGAATTTACGGAAGCTTTGGATTTGAAAAATATCGGACAATTTGTGTTGGGAATATATTGGCGAAAAGCAACACAAAGTGAAAAAGATGCTTTTTTAAAAGCATTTATGGACTTTACTACCAAAACATGGGCGGATCGCTTTGATTCCTATCAGGGGCAAAAAATCGTCTTTTCCGGCGTTAGAAATGCCGAACGCAATCAATTGTATGTGGATAGTACTATTCAAAATAATCCGCCTGTGGAAGTGATTTGGCGCTTAAAACAAAAGGATAATACCTATCGTATTATTGATATTATTGTGGAAGGGGTCAGTATGGCCATGAGCTATCGGAATGAATATAGTGCCTTTTTGCAAACGCATGGGGGCAGTGTGCAAGCCTTAACCGACGAATTAAAGAAAAAAAGCGAGAATTTTAAGTGGGAAGAGCCGTAAATTATCCCTGACCTAAGGTAAAAAAACAGGTAAAAAAAAGCCCCCATTGTATCGGGGGCTTCACTTTTTTAAAAAATAAAATCCAATAAAATCAATTTGTTAGCCCCGTGTTTTTTAAAAAACATTGACTTTTTATAAAAATATGATAAAATAACCTTATTCAATAGAATGGAGTATCATAAATAAAATGCCTATTATCACAAAATATTATCCCAGAATTCCCGGACAAAAAAGAAAAGTACGGGAACGCTATGTCGTTGATGAACACGGTATTAAGCAGGGACTTTATCAAAGTTATTATAAAGACGGTCAGGATCAAGTGACTTGTCTGTTTAAAGACGGTGTCAAGCATGGTCACTATGTGTCTAAGCATCAAAATGGGCGTGTGGCTACGGAGTGTACCTATGACGAAGGGTGTTTGGAAGGGCGTTTTGTGCGATGGGATAAAATGGGCCGTATGTTGTTTGACGGGCATTTTCATCGGAATTTAGGGGAAGGGCAACAAACCTATTATCGCGTCAACGGTGAAGTGGCATCGTGGGAACACCTGCATCAGGGGAAACGGGAAGGAGAATGTATCACTTGGTGTTATGATGAAGTAAAGCATCAAATCTATCAGGAAGATACCCCCACTTGCACCACTAAAATGTCAATCGGCAGAACGACCAAAATGGTTCAGGAGTTTTCAAATAATGTCCCCGTGCGGCAGGTGAATTTTATCTATAATGCCGAGCAGGCCTTAGAAGAAAAAGTGGAATTTGAGCAAAATACAGACATTGCGGTGCATACTTATTATTTCCCAAGCGGTCAAGTGCGGTTGGTTTGTGGGAAAAAATATGATAGTATGGAAGGTCCTTTTGTCCGGTACTTTGAAAGCGGGCGCAAGGCCGAAGAGGGACGTTGTGAAAATAATAAGATTCATGGAGCCCAAATCCTGTATTATGACAATGAGGAAAACTCTATCAAAGAAGAAAGTCACTTCGTTAAAGGGCAATTGGACGGTGTTTGTATTCGCCGTGATGAAACCGGTAAGGTGGTTGAAAAATGCCATTACGAAAATGGAAAACGGGTTGTTTATACCGGTATGGCAGAAGCCCTGTTCCAAAAAATGGCCGATCAAACCGAACGCAATCATGCGGCCGATCAAATTATTGATTTGCGCCGAAAAGGACAACGAAAAGAGGCCGTTTTGTTGGCACGACAATTCCATTCGGAACAATCGGATATTCCACGGCGGACAGCCCTTAAAATGGGGCAGGAAAATTGCCGGTCTTAAAAAAAACGCTCCGAAGTTCGGGGCGTTTTTCATGAATAGAACCTTGGCTACTTAAAAAAATTGCACCGCATATTTAACCATGGAAATGAATGGGCCTTAGTGTCAGATTGTAAATTAGGGTAAGGTTTCATCTTTAATAGGGTATAGTCTTTATTATGATACACCACATCATAATAGTTTAGAATATTGCTATTTCTACTTAGGCGACAAGAAGTAATATAGGTTGGCCACCCCTTTTCCCTCAGTTCGGATTGTATTTGTGATTGAACCGTTCGCCCAAATGTAATTGGCCATTTCGTATAGGAATTCCTATTGGACAAAAGAAAAAAGTGTCCATACGATTGGGTTAAATCTAAAAATGTTTCATGAGGAGGAATTTCCTTTTGTATCGCGGTGGACAGAGCTTTTTCACTATCGGTTATTAGGGTATAAGGAGCCCTATATAAATTGACCATTCCCAGTAATGAAATAAAGCCAAATAATGCATAAACCAATTTGCGTCCCGTGGTGTTTAGTGCGTCTATTTCAAGGGCTATCAGTGCTAATGATAACGGTATTATTATCATAAAATAATAGGGCGGAGTGCGCCCCGGCATGATGATCATCCCAAAGGTCGCCACAAAAGCCACATAAAGAGGCAGGATAAGTTGGTGAGTCGGTTTGGCTTTGTCGGAAAGAAGCAAAAGGCTGGCCGTTGGCAAAAAAATTAGAGGAAATGTAATAAAACGAAAAAATGCCTTGTCGGTGCCGGCCCAAGAAGTCCTTTCCTGCGTATAAAGAAAATTGAAAATGGCATACTTATCCCATAATGCACCCAGTGCATGATGATAAGCAAAAAAGGAAATAACAGAGGCTGTCACAGCGGAAAATGAGGCTATTGCAGGCAGCAGTATATTATAAAGGGCGGTAGTGTCCTTTCGTCTGCAACCGATACAAAAAGCATAAGTTCCCAGAACAGCCGGCATGATGAGGTGAATGGGCTTTATCCACAAAAGAGCCGCCACAGAAAGTCCCAGTAAAAATCCGTTTGTGCGGGTCAGATGGTGTTTTAAAATATATGCGCAAAAAGTATCCAAGGCAATCAGTAAAAAGAAAAGGCTTAAATCTTCGGTGTTGCCGATGCCTCGGGAAACCTGAATAGAAGAAAAAACAAAACAAATCGTCGCCAAAGAAATAAGGGGATTCGTTAGGCGCAACAATAACTTAAATGCATAAAATAGCGTGCTAAGCCATAGTATCAGTTCCATCCATCGTAAATTGCCCACAGTCCCCAAAACATGCCAAAAATAAACCAAAGGACCCTTGTGATCAAAAACATCCCGATAGGGAATTTGGCCAGATAACATAACTTTACCAACGTATTGATAAACAGGGCGATCTAAACTGCGAAACGGATAGCCAGCGTGGGAATTAAGAAAAAACATGCCAATGGCAAATATAAAAAGAGCAATCCAATATCGTTTATTGATGAGTTGGTTTATGATTTTTTGCATAAGAGGCCTTAAAATTTTTATAGTTATCCAAAGTGTGGGTTAAAATCCCCAAAGGATAGTAAAGGGTGTAAAACAGCTTGGCCCGAAAGGTCGGAACATAGGTGCCGGCTTGATACCTTAAAAAACCTCCTTTTACCCCGTCATCAAACCTTTTTTGCACAAAAGATTTTATAAAGTCGTCAGAAATGCCTTCGGGGGAAGTGAAACCGTCTTCAACAGCGGAAAAATAAACAAAGCAGGATAATGACCTTTCCACAACAATCGGAGCCATGATTAAAAATGAAAGTAATGATGCGCATAAAGTTATATATACCAATATCGTTTCAAACCAATCACGATACCGATAAAACCAATAAATCATTCCCAATAAAGCAATTATCGCAATGGCATATGGGACATACAATAACACTAAACCAGAACCAACCGAAAATGCCATGTATAAAAAAACAATCATGAATAATAGGCACAAAATAAAAATCAAGCCAAAATTTAATAAACGATTCTGGGTTGTTTTAGGTTGGGTAGGAGAAAATGTCTTTTTCATTTGCATGTGCTATTCAATAGCACAATCAAATCTTAAAAGCAATAAAAATATAAGGAAATGACAAATCGGTCTATTTTTTATCGCAAATCAAATGGTAGAGGGTCTCGCAATTATTTCTATTTTCCCAAAAAATGGTTTTATTCTTGTCCCTTATTTCGGGTTCAATCATAAAATTGTTTTGAATATAGCGGTTCGTTAAGTCCAATACCGATTGTTCATCATATAGGCAATTATAAAGTTTTCTGTCTTCCTGCATAGCGGAAATACAAGCCTCTTGATCCGATAGGTTTAAGGATAAATCATCCCTGTCAAACCGATAGAAAATGACAGGCTTATTCATATACATAAAATCCCAACAAACCGAAGAATAATCCGTTATTAACATCGCCGATTGCCGAATGGCATGGGATACTTTATCGGTGACAATGACATTGATCCCCATCGTGTTTAGACTTTCCGGAGATAATCCACCCCGCACGCTTTCGTGATGGAGAGCAATATCAATAGCAACCGATTCCGGTACCCGATCCCGCAGGTGGCGCAGAAATTCCAAAACTTGGTGAATATAGGATTGCTTGGCGGATTGGGATTCTTTAAAGGTGCGCCGCCATGTGAAAAAGACAAGAATATGTCCGTTGTTTTCGGCCTTTGTCAATAAATCCCATCGGGGCAGGCCGGCGCATAAAATTTGAGAATTATCCCAATTGTTGCTTTGATACAAATCATATGTTAAGTGGCAGGCAGCCAGTTGTAAATCATACCGATCGGGATTGTATATTTTTAAAACATCTTTTTTGAGTAGGTCAACCCCGTGACCAATAAAAATATAATTTAGGGTATTGATCTTTTTTAAGCGATTATTCTGTTTCTTTTTGGATAATCCAAAACTGGTTATTACAGCATGGGATTGTTGAATAACAGATGCGCATTTACGGAAAAATTCTTTTTGATTTTTAAGGATAATTACATCGGGGTTATCCCGTATTTCATCCGCTAAGCGATTATCCATCAATAACACATATTTTGATGGAATGTTGTTGTGTTGTAGATAGGTAAAAAATGTATAGGCATCAATGGCCTCTTGTCCCGCATCATACAGGCAGTCAAAGCATAAAATATATCCGTCCTTTATCACTTTTTTGGGTAATGAATGGGGAATTTTGATGTTTGATCGTTTTTTATGGAAAACCTTTATTCCACATATAAAATAAGATTTTAAAGTGGGTGTTTTAACCTCTTTCAATACCGAAAGACCCAATAAATAAAATCGCTTTTTATCACCCTTTTTGACCCAACCAAACCATCTCTTTGAACGATTTTGGTGGATTTTTGTTAATGCAACCTTATCATTTTGAAACAGGCAAGCCGATAAAATCGGATAATCATCTGTGTGTGATGAAATTAAGGTTGACAGTTCGGGATTATTTAACACCTCTTGTCGCAAAAGAGCCAAAAAACGCATTTGGGCCGCGTGCGGTAAGTAAGAACAAACAAACCGAACAGATGATTCGGTCTTATTTAAAAGAAATAAGCCGTTGTGCAGTAGAGCGTTAGCCTTTAAAAAATTAAAGAAGTGTTTGATCGCATAAACTTGGTCAAATAATTTTTCGGTCTTTTTCTGAGAATAAATTTTCCCCATGACAGAGTTATTTAACAACCGATAATTATAAAGTTTTCTCTCCACCCCGTAAAAGGATTTAGAAACACTTAGGTAAGACCATGTAAAGGCGTTATCATCACTTTCATACCCATCGGGAAAGGAAATGTTATATTTCCGCACTAAATCCATTTTAAAAATCTTATTCCACAGCAAAATATTTATTTTCGTCCGTAGCCACATCGTTAAGGGAATAAAACCAAAGTAAGAGTTATAATGGTAATTTAAATTGACTTGATTGCGTCCGTGGTCTTTATCCATAACAATCATATTGGGATTACACATGGCAAAATCCACATCGTTTTCGGTGATGGCGCGATACATTTCCTTACACATATCGGGTTCATAAGTATCATCCGAATCACAAAACATCAGGTATTTTCCCTGGGCGTTCTGTAAGCCGACATTACGGGCTTTGGCAGGGCCGGCATTCTTTTGATGAAAAACCTTAACCCGTGAATCGGTTTGTTGAAACCGATTTAAAATATCCCCTGATGAATCCGTTGATCCGTCATTGATACATAACACCTCTATATCCGGAAAAGATTGATTCAAAAGGCTTGATAAACAATCGGATAAATATTTTTCGGCAGTTATAAACTGGCACAATAATTGAAATTTTTGGTTTTGTCATGCCAAAACTACTTCCAGTAATCCTTTATCCAAGTGACAGGGCGCACATATTTATACAGTTTTTTAATACCGCGGGGATATTTACGGCACTTTTTATCAGAACACCAAATGCCCTTTTCCGCATCGGCCATATCTGGCAAACCGTGAAAAGCAATCATTTTAAGGCCCTTCCACTTCGGAATTTGGGCCATACGCCAAAACCGAAACGGCCATTTGGGCAAACAATGAAACCGAAATGAACAAAACCAATCAGCCGGCCAAAAATTTAAATGGCCATACTTTTCAATAACCTTGGCGGATAAGTATTCCTGTGATGCGGTGTAGTATTTATCCGTTATGGCGCGGGGATTGGCTTCAAAAGCTTTTTTTACATAACCCAATGTCCCCACAACCCATGAATAACAACTGGCCTGACCGACATGATCGCCCTTGGTATTCCAATCGTTGATAATATAAAATTGATCCCCCTTGGGATAACGAAAAAATTCATCTAAATTGCCGACAATTAAGGAATCTAAGTCAAAGAAAAACACACGTTGACCGTGAAGCCCCCCTAAATCATCATCGCACAGGCCAGCCTCTTTCCGATAGGCGTATTTGTTTTCCTCGGGCGGAACATTCAGGGTCGTCATGGGACGACGAATGACATCAGGACGAAGCCCATCGGGATTATCCGTGAAACAATAAAAGTCTATATTAAAAGAAGTATTGCGCTTGACCATAGAACACAACTTATTGACATCATCTGCCGTATAGGCTGTCCCCCATTTTATGCAAATAACATTATATGTCTCTGTCATGGATAAGTCCCCCTTAACTAATGGCGAACAGAACTGTCACCGGCACCCGTATTATATCGCCCGAAATTTTGCACAATTTGATCCAGTAAGGATAGTTCCCGACCCTCAACCCGCGTTTCCGATGAATCATAGGCAATCCGCCGCGCATCGTCCAGCGTTAAATGATTGCTTTTGGCTAATTTATCGTTGGTGTCAAAATAATAAATGTAAATATCGCGTTGAACCTCTTTCGGCTCCATAAAAGCGCGGCTGGACTTTAAATTTTGAGCATAAACGACAAAAGAAGTCCCATCGGATAAATCAATGTTTTCGGTGGCAGGAGTCCCTAAAATCCGAACCACTTTTTCTTTGGAATCACCGGACTTAACGGCGGATAAGCGCGCGCTTGTCGGCAAATCCCCCCCAGGATAACTTTCCAATCCGCAGGCCGTTAATAAAACCGCCCCCAAAATAAATATACCGATTTGTTTCTTCATGAGGGTATATATAGCCCGAAAATTTTTAAGAGTCAACTTTTTTTTATGAATTCTCCCATTTTCAAAAATCAAGGGTTTTTTCAGCAGAAACTTTAATTTTTGCTTGCACTGAGGGTGAAATTTTGCTATCCTAGCAACAATAATGTGTGAAAGGATTTTAAAATGACCAAACAATTGATTACCAGTGCATTGCCGTATGTGAACGGACTTCCCCATCTGGGGCACTTAGTGGGGTGTTTGTTGCCGGCAGATGTCTATGCTAGATACCAACGGTTATTGGGGGAAGAAGTCTTATTCGTCTGTGGTACGGATGAACATGGAACGCCTTCGGAAGTTGGGGCAACTAAGGAAAATATGCCGGTGGAAGAGTATTGCAAAAAATATCATGACCTGCATGTGGAAATGTATCGCGGGTTTAATCTGGGATTTGATTACTTTGGACGCACAAGCTCGGATCAAAACAAAGAAATAACCTATCGCATTTTTAATGCATTGGATCAAAACGGCTTTATTCAGGAAAAAACAACCAAGCAAGTCTATTCCCCCGATGACGGACGGTATCTGCCGGACA
>JAXFZX010000048.1:0-10191 GCA_034184445.1 Pseudomonadota bacterium
CCCCGCCGACAAAGCCTGTCGGAGAAAAAAGTTGGCTTTTGGCCTTTTGGGAAAAAGAGGCATCGGGGAAGTCAATGACCAAACGCGCGGGGTTTTCTAAACGCGAAACCTTGGGGTTGTTTTCTTGGGTTAGTTCCGCGACAAAGCGCACGGATCCCGGGGAACCTTCGGCCAGTCGCATTTCGGTAATTTCGGTCGCAAAAACCACTTGGGCTACCCCTAATAAGCCACCTAAAATAATACACCAAAGACCCCTCTTCATAAAAAATACATCCTTTGTTAAAAAAAACTTGCTTATTTACTCATATATCTATATAATAAAAAACGCAACCAAAAAATGGGTTGCCTCAAAAATTTTTTTAAAACCGGAGAGCTAACAAAATGAAAAAATGCTTTGATTTCATAAATTGTATGGGAGGAAATCTGCCGGTTTTAGGTATGTGTGAGCCCGATGAACGGCTTGATTTAAAACTATTTATAAGGAAATTAAATATATGTCAAAACAAATGCTTATTGATGCAACGCATGCAGAAGAAACACGCGTTGTTGTTCTGGAAGATGGGAGGTTAGATGAATTTGATGTTGATACCTCAACCAAAAAACAAATAAAGGGAAATATATATCTGGCAAAGGTGATACGGGTTGAACCATCGCTTCAAGCAGCCTTTGTGGATTACGGTGGAAATAAACACGGATTCTTAGCCTTCGGGGAAATTCATCCGGACTATTACCAAATACCGGTGGCAGATCGTGAAGCCCTTAAAAAGCAAATGACGGAAGAGGCTGCGGCGGAAAAAGCAGCGCGCGAAACAGAAGAAAATACAGAAACAGATGAGGAAATTGAAGCCGTATCCGATTCCGATGTAGATGATGTGATCCGGCATCGGTCATCGTTCTTTCGTAAATATAAAATTCAAGAAGTTATTCGTCAGGGACAGGTCATGCTTGTCCAAGTGGTTAAAGAAGAACGAGGCAATAAAGGAGCGGCATTGACGACCTATCTGTCTCTTGCAGGGCGGTTTAGTGTCTTAATGCCGAATAACAGTCGCGGTGGTGGCGTATCCCGTAAAATCAACAGTTCTAAGGATCGTAAAACCTTGCGTGAAATTGTGGATAAATTACCCATTCCTGATGGGATGAGTGTGATTATTCGGACCGCAGGACAGGGTAAAACAAAGTCGGAAATTAAACGCGATTTTGACTATTTAATGAAAACATGGATGCAAATTCGGAAAATTACCTTGGAATCCATTGCGCCAAAATTGATTCATGAAGAAGGGGATATTATTAAGCGGTCATTAAGAGATGTCTTTACCCCCGATATTGACGAAATTTGGGTCGGCGGGGAAGATACCTTTAAAACCGTGCGGACTTTTTTGAAAACATTGATGCCGACTCAGGTCAAAAAAGTTAAACAATATAAAGGTGACTTACCTCTGTTCCAACAATATCAAGTGGAAGACCAATTGGAACTTATGCACAGTAATATCGTGCAACTGAGGTCCGGAGGATATCTCGTCATTGACCAAACCGAAGCTTTGGTGGCGGTTGATGTGAATTCGGGGCGTGCAACACGCGAACATAACATTGAAGAAACAGCCTTGCGCACCAATTTGGAAACATGTGATGAATTGGCGCGTCAATTAAGACTTCGCGATTTGGCGGGGCTGATCGTTATTGACTTTATTGACATGGATGAACCGCGAAATAATGCCGCCGTGGAAAGACGATTGAAAGAGGCTTTAAAGCATGATCGGGCACGGGTGCAGGTTGGTAAAATGTCAGGCTTTGGCTTGATGGAAATGTCGCGTCAACGGTTGCATTCTAGTTTCTTGGAAAGCAGTTATCATGTTTGTCCGCATTGCGGGGGAAAGGGCCTTATTCGGTCAACGGAATCCAGTGCAATGCACGCGTTGCATTTATTGGATGATGCGGCGGCTAAGAATCAAAATAGCACCTTGGTGATGACAGTGCCGCCAGACATAGCGTCCTATGTTCTGAATATGAAACGCGAAGCATTAAAAGATATTGAAAACAGATTTTCAGTGCAGGTCCAGGTTTTGGCCGATGCCGGCTTTATGAAAGCATCGGATTACCGCATGGAACGAATTCGCGCTAATGGCGAACGGGCTGTGGTGCGATTGGATTCCCCTGTTGTCAGACGTGTTGATAAAAATGTTGAACGCGCCGAATCAATTGATGCGATTGTTCAGGCGGCTGCCGCAGAAGAAGCCGAAAATGATGGAGAAAATCGGCATCATCGGCATGGGCGAAACAGACGGCGTGATTGGCGACGCAAGCAAAAGCAGCTGGCCGAAAATCAAGCTAGTGTAAATGAACAACACGAAACGGATTCATCCGAAAATACCGAACCGAACTTTACGATTGTAGAACAAACTTCGTTAAACGAGACTGAGGAAGTTTCAAAAAAAGGTAAATATCGTCACCATCGGCGGCGGTCGGATAAAAAAAGCGAACAAAATCTGCCGGTTGTGCATACGGACAGTATGCCAACCCCGCGTGAAGAGCATGTTCCCGCAGTGGCAGAACCGGCTAAAAAAACAAAAAAAGGCGGATGGTGGAACCGATTGATGGGTGAATAAAAAGGAGAATAAAATGGGACTACAAAATACACGTGAGAAAAATTATCCCGAATGGTATCAAAATGTTGTTGCAGCTGCCGATATGGCCGAGGTCTCATCATCACCGGGGTGTATGGTGATTAAGCCGTGGGGATATGGTATTTGGGAACGGGTGCAACGTGCGCTAGATGACGCGTTTAAGGCAACAGGGCATGAAAATTGCTATTTCCCAATGTTAATCCCATTAAAATTCTTTCAAAAAGAGGCCGAGCATGTGGAGGGTTTTGCCAAAGAAATGGCAATTGTGACGCATAGCCGATTGACCGTGAAAGATGGTCAGTTGACCCCTGATGGGGCATTAGAAGAGCCTCTTGTCGTGCGGCCAACATCGGAAACTATTATTGCGGATTCCTTTTCAAAGTGGGTGAAATCTTACCGAGATTTACCGATTTTAGTCAATCAATGGGCTAATGTGGTGCGATGGGAAATGCGTCCGCGGCTTTTTTTGCGGACACGAGAGTTTTTGTGGCAAGAGGGACATACGGCTCATGCAACCTATCAGGAAGCAGAGCAAGAAACCATTACAATGCTTAATGTCTACACCAATGTGGCGGAACAGGTGTTGGCAATGCCTGTTTTAAAAGGCAAAAAACCCGAACATGAAAAATTTCCAGGGGCGGTGGATACCTACTGTATAGAGGCTATGATGCAGGATGGTCGATCATTGCAAGCCGGAACATCACATTTCTTGGGACAAAATTTTGCAAAGTCTGCCAATATCAAATTCCAAAGCAGTGAAGGTAAATTGGAATATGCTTATACGACCTCGTGGGGCGTTAGTACGCGTCTGATCGGAGGGCTAATCATGACGCACGCCGATGATGAAGGTATGGTTGTTCCCCCAAAAATTGCACCGTATCAGATCGTGATTGTGCCAATTATAAAAGATGAGGCTCTACGGGATAGAATTATGGCCTATGTCAACGATATGGCTCAAAAACTATCCGAGCAAGTGTTCGGGGGTGAAAAAATTCGGGTAAAAGTAGATTCCCGCAATAAAGAATCCATGGATAAAGGATGGGAATGGGTCAGAAAAGGTGCCCCCCTTATTTGTGAAGTCGGTATGCGCGATATTGAAAAAAACGGTTTGATGTTGAAAACACGTATCAAAATGAATACGGTGGATTGGAAAAAAACAGTATCTGTTTCGGAGTTTATAGAAACGATTTCGGATCGTTTGACATCAATTCAAGATGAAATGTTTCATCGGGCACAAGAACGGTTATATGGCAACATTCGGACAGATATTCAATCAGCGGCAGAATTAAAAGAGTATTTTTCTCATAATAATGCCTTTGTTGACGGTGCGGAAAAACCGGTGGCTTTTGTGCGGGGAAAATGGTGTGGTGATCCCAAAACCGAAGAAATTTTAAAAGAAATGAAAATTTCTATCCGATGCATTCCCGAAGACCAAAACGGTATGGTGGGGAAGTGTCTTTTGACAGATAGGGAAGCTACACTAGATGTGATTTATGCTCGGTCATACTAAATGCAACAATTGGCCTAAAAACCGTGAAAAAAGTATATATTTTTGTTGACAGGGATTATCGGATTTTGTATAATTCCAGCCAAGTCAATTAAAATGGAGGTTCCCCCATGAAAAAATACTTTATTTCATCCTTATTGATCGGCGTTATGTTGTCGGGAATGCAAGCGTTTGCATCCGAATGGTTCGTTGAAGAAGGAGATGAATCTTCTTATCCGCCCGATGAAAATGGAAATATCTTTTGGGTTAAGGAAAAGTCATCCTTGATCAACTATGGCAACTTTAATGTCGGGGCGGGAAATATCTTCCATATGGATACAAGGGCCTCAGAACATGGGAATTTGTCGGGATCGGAAGTCTTTAACTATGGCACAATGGCAACAGATGGAACAGGCCATGCAGTGTATTTTTACGCACTTCCCAATCAACGGGCAACAACAACCGTCTATAACTATGGTGATATGTATCGAATCAATCTAGGAGAAACGGGTAAAAATGTAGCCTCGTTTATCGGAAATGGAAGCCAAATCAAAAACTATCAAGGTGGTATTATACGCGGCTCGGTTTTATTGGGCACTAATGCAACATTGGAAAACTGGGGACAAATGCTGGCCCTAGATACCGATGAAAAAGAAAGTAGGTATTCGTTAAATAACCTGATCTATATGGATAAAAATGGAAAAATTAAAAACGGATTTAAAGAAACAGAGAGGACCGATCGAATTTGGGTTGATTTAACGCCTTCGGCCAAAATTACAACGGATAATATCGTATTTGGGCAATCGGGAACGCTTTATAATGCGGGGACAATTGATAATCAAATGATTACGGCGTTTGATGCCACAGAAAATGAATATCAACGGGGTGTTCAAATTTATTTGATGAATAATCCGTATTATGAAACCGACGAAGTGGTCTTAAAAGATGATGGAAGTATTGATCGGGAAAAATCGCACTTAAAATACTTTGTTGAAAAACAGAAAGAAGATGATAAGAGTAAAGTGAAAACTGTTGTGGAAAAGCCAATCTTACGCACTCATACTATCAGTTTAGGGGACGATGCGATTTTTCGTGCAGACCAAGGGAGTGAAATTGCTGTTTATGAGACCTTAACCGCACAAAAAAATGCCAATATCAATATTGGCGCAGATTATTATTGGAAAAGTGGATTGTATCAAAATCCCACTACAAAAGAAACTTTTAATTGGGATCGGAATGTGGTCGTGGGTGTTGAACAGTCAGAAGAAATTGAATGTGAAGAAAAAGTGCCGACCGGTGAAACCGATGAAGATGGAAACCCGACATCAACAACTATCCATCGGACAAAATATATTGTGGGAGAAGTGACACCGGAAGAACGGAGCTTAAATGCCATTCCGCTCAGATCAACGGCTATGATTTCAGAAATTAAGACAGGGGAAAATGCCAAAATCACGATTAAAAATACGGATATGACCGGCAAATTTTATGATTTTACGGATAATACAAGCGTTAATGTGATCGGGAGTTCAGTTGCTCTGAGCCATTCGGAAGGTATGGAAAATAGTGGTCAATTGAATTTTGCCAAAAATGGAAATTTAAATATATCCGGATACTGGCAAGATAAAATTTCCTATTCAGACGATCAGACAAAGCTAAAAATTGATACCGATCCACCGCCTTGTCCGTCAGGGGTGACTTGCGTCAAACCGGATGAGTATGTTGAGTCCGTTTATCCCGAGGGACCGGTGGCTTCTACTGTTCGCGTGGAGAATAATTTGACAATGGCTGATAATGCCAAAATTACATTAACGGGGATTAAATCGCCAGATCCTTATACCGAAATGGGAAATCGATCAGATGTTGTTGGGTGGTGGATTAGTGGGGGAAATGGAGAAAGTGATGAAGGAGATACCTATGGTCCTGTCCCTGATGCCGCAATTTATTTGGGAAAAGATTTATTGTTAGGAAATAATAGTACTATTACTTTTGGGGGAGGCCATTTAAGGAGTGTTGATGGTGCCATAAGGTATAGTGAGCAGGATCAAGATTTATCACGAGGGATATTGGGAACTTATGAATTTGCAGGTATTGGAAATTCAAATGTTGTTTTGGGGGATCATTCCACTATTCAAACCGTTGATCAAACAACAAATATAATGGCTTTAAATTCAGTTAAATTTGGGGATTATGGGACCTATAAAACTTCTGCTCCATGGGATACCACGGGCGGCAGAAGGGCTAGTATGATTACCTTTTTAAATGAAAAAATGAATTTTGAAAATGACGGTTATTTTTGGGGATATTCAGGTGTTTTTGCGGCAAAGCAATTGAATATGAAAGATCGGGCGGAAGTTCATGTTTTAAATGACTTAGTGACTGAAACAGTTGTTGGAACGGATTCAAATGTATATATCCATGCTGCTGTCGGTAGAGGGGGGAGTAATGGTATTGCCAATGGTTTGTTCCGGCAGGAAGGTGCAGAAAATATTACCCTGTATTCAGAGGCCTTAAACTTAAATGAACCGGATGATCCTAAGCCAATCTATAATGAAAACTATGTCCTAAACGGGGTAGATGTAGATGATATTTATATTCAATCCGGTGGACTTCGGCTTGGGCCAGAAGATGCGTATAAAACCGATGCAACACAAGAGGAATATGTCGGTGATATTCATGGAACCATCCATATGAATAGTGATACTTGGGTGCGATTCACGGGTAATAAGGTTAAAATCTATGACCCGATTGAACGCAATGGCGGTGCCACAAATACCATGGTATGGATTGATTTGGATGATGAAGGGAAAGTGGATACCCGAAACATCATTGATTCCGATATCGTGATGATCGGGGGTGGAACGCTTAATGTCTATCACGAGGTGACGGCACCCAAAGTTATTTTAGATGATGCCGGATCTTTACGGGTCTTTGATACCGACCTGATACAGGCAGATGTTATGGAATATGAAACGGCGGCCGCAAATACAACGCTTTTTATTGCCCCGAAAAAAAATGAAATGGATTCGTTTGGAACCATGCAATTGGATCGTCTTGTCATTGAAAACGGCTCTTTTAATGCCTATCACCCGATTGTTGCATCGGCGGGCGTAAATGATGTTAAAACAACTTGGGAAGGAATTTGGTTGGGAACCAATGCGGCAATCAATGCCTATAACGATGTGCGGACAAGCAAACTTATTCGCCGACAAGAAACGGAATTCCAACCCGTCACGAATACAACGGCACGTCTGATGAAAGGGCAGTTGATTGTGGATCAACATGTGGATGTGGATAATTTGATTCTAAAATCCGGTACATTTAATTTTAAAAACGCCGGTAATCTGGATACCGAAGGTATAGAACGCGATATGGTCGTGGCCAATGATGTGGTGGCGGAAAGTGGAGTGGACTTTATCGTTGATGGTAAAAATCATCCCAATAGCGGAAAGGTTATTATTGGTGATGGCTCGGGAAATTTGACGATTGCAAAGGGTGCCAGAATTGCACTGTCTAACACGAATTTAGCCCAATCAGATGAACAAGGACAGATGAATATCAATGCAAATCTAGCCCTCAATTCCGGAAGTACTCTTGATTTACGGACATCCGATGCCGGGAGTGATTTAATTTCGGCCACAGGGGCAGTGACTTTGGGTGACAGCATTCGTTTGATTGTTCGGAATATGCAAGAGGCAACGCCCTATCATCTGATATCAGCAGCAGGTGGAATCAATATGCCCGAAAATTTCAAAACATCTTTCCGGTGGCATGATACTGTGTTAGAAGCCGATGACGGACACAACTTAAACTTGACGGTGGGGCATATCACTACCCTTAAAGAAGAATTAGAAAACGCCAATGTCAGTAAAAATATACGCGCGGTCGGCGGATATATTTCGGATAACTGGGACGGATCCTATGGGGCATGGGACGATATCTTTTATGCCACAACCTTGAACGATGCCGTTAAGGCCGTAAGGGATTATGTACCGGACGGGTATATTGCCGCACCACAGGTTGCCCTTCGTATCGGGAACTCTTTTCAAAATGTGATGGCTGGCGAATTGGGGGATATGCGTAGGCTCTATGCGGTGGGTAGTCAGCGTACCCGCATCGCACCCAGTATGCAAGATAGGCGTCCCGTTTATCGGGGACGCGCCGGTGGAGATCGGGAACGCTATGGTGAACGCCCTATGTATCAACCTTATGTACGCGGTCGGTATCAAGCCTATACGCCCGATTATTCCGGTAGGTCATCCCTGAATATCCAAAAGCGGGGATCCTATCGCACGAATAAAGGTGGGCTTTGGGCCAAACCGTTCTATGTGACCTCTACCCAAAAAGAAGATAAAGGAATATCAGGGTATGATTATGATGCCTATGGCTTAACGGTAGGGCTAGACCATCGGTTCGGGCGGTGGACATGGGGACTTGCAGGCCTTTATGCCCAAGGCGACTTTGAACAAAAAGGGGGGGCTATTGAATCCGATGTGGATACATGGGGAATTGGTATTTATGGGAACTTTAAATCCCGTAAATCCGGTTTCTTTACCGATGTATTTGCATCCTATGTGCAAAATAAAAATAAGGCAACACATAAAATACAATTGGCCGGGACACGCTTAAAAGCCAATTATGATACCGATTCATTAGGGGCAGGGATTGCTTTCGGATACGATTTTGCATTGGCGAAAAGTTTGTATCTGACCCCAAAAATAGGGTTTAACTATACGCATCTGTCCAGTGATGAAATTAAGGAAAAAGGAGATGCACCTTTGGTTATGAAGGTTAAAAATCCCAATGTGGATTCTTTGCAGTTGCCCGTGGAATTGCGGGTCGCATTCCCGGTGGTGGCCAAACGATTTGAATTGTTGCCGGAACTGCATGTGCGTTATACGCATGATTTCGGCGATACGGAATATGAAGCCAAAGTCTATCCGAACGGAGAGTCAGAAGCCATTAAATTGGATAATGTGGGTGTACCGGAAAACTTGTTCACCGTGGGGGGCGGTATGTCCTATATCAGCGGGGCGCATGAGTTGTCGGGATATTATGATTACGACTTTGGAGACGGCCTCACCAGTCATATCTTTAATGTAGGATATAAGTTCTTGTTCTAAGGGAAATTAGGGAAATACGCGATAGGGGTGAATGGTGCCTTGGAAAAAGCGCACTAAGCCGATAAATTGATCCTTGGTGTGCAGGCGTAAAATCATATCGTCCGTTAAATGTGTTTGTAAAAAGGGTCGAATGTCCCTGAGGGGCAGGCGTTGTCCTTGACGCAGGCGTAGGGTGAGTTCCATCGGCAGATCCAATATCGGTAAATGCCCCAAAGCAGCATCCATCGGCAGTAATGAAACAGAGGAACCTTTATCGGAAAATGTGGAGAGGGGCAGGGCATCCTCTATCCGAAAAGGACCGCACGCCAGTCTGCGTAAAGAGGTAATATAGCCAAAGCATCCCAATCTTTCCCCAATATCCCGCCCGAGTGAGCGGACATAGGTGCCCTTGCTGCAAGTGACGCGAAAAGAAGCCGTATCGGTTGTTGTTTCCAAAAGTTCCAGCGCATCAATATGAATGGGGCGCGGTTTTAAGTCGGGGATCTTGCCGGTTCGTGCTAAATCATAGGCGCGTTTGCCCGAAACTTTTAATGCCGAATAAGCGGGGGGAAGTTGGTCTATATCCCCGATAAAGTTGGAAAGAGTGGCCAGAATATCCGTTTTTGACGGACGGTTGGGGGATGTTTTTAGGGGGGATCCGGCGGCATCATCTGTATCGGTTTGAATGCCCCATGTGACCGTAAATTCATAAGTCTTTGTGCCGTCCATAACAAAAGGGATCAGTTTTGTGGCATGACCGAAGGCTATGGGTAGAACACCCGTTGCCAAAGGGTCCAGTGTGCCGGCATGGCCGATTTTCTGAGGCGATAAAGCCCACTTTAATTTGGATACAACCGTTGTGGAACCGATATTTAAAGGCTTATCAATGATCAAAAAGCCGTTTAAATCATTCTTTGTATTTATTGACATCCGCGCGAACCTTGGGATTATTAAGAAGTTCGTCCATGGCTTTGGTCTCTTC
>JAXFZX010000049.1:0-16449 GCA_034184445.1 Pseudomonadota bacterium
AAAGAATTTATTTACAGAGGGCAGGATATGTATCACTAGATAGACCCGGAACTACTAGGCCAGACAAGTATACAAGGCGTCCGTTGTCGGGGTCATCGGGAAATGCACCAATATCATTGACTATCCAAGCATTAGGATAGCCATCCAGTTTTACACAGTCGTCGTCACATCCCAAATCTGATGCTTTTACCAGTGTACCACCTTGTTCAGCACAATAGGCTTCCGCGCCATTATAGGACATCTCTGTCGCACTAAGAGCACAGGGGATACCGTCACAATCTAAATTACATGTGTGCGTGGCGCAATAACCACCGCCATTTGAACCGGTTGAGCTATCACGACTGCCGGAAGTTGTTTCACCCAACATATCGGTGTTAAAGACAAGGTATAGGGAATTGACCTCCCCCTCATCACAATCGCCTGAGGTTAAATCCGTTTCGGCATCACTGGCCTTGGTAATGGCGCGTAAGGGCGATTTTTCATGCTTCATCCGAATCAGGTTTTCACAAACCTCTTTTTGAACACCATCAATCTGTATGCCGATTTCCTTATCCCAAACCTGAACAACACCCGAAAATGTGCCACCTGCCGTTTCGTTATCATTGGAAAATTCATCTAAATTTGCATTTCCAATTCCCCGCCATGTCGCGATAGTATAGGCGCGTTTGTTGGCTCCGTCCAAAATTTCGTTGGTGCGATATTTATTCATACCGTAATTATATCCCGCAATTCCGCCGATGGAGATCACACCCACGATCGCCAATACGCCCAGCATCTCTACCATACTGCGACCGTTTTCTGTTCCACCCAGTATCATTTTACAGGTGTCTTGGGATTTATTAAACATCCAATCATTATTTTTCATTCTAACTCCAATAAATAAAAAGACGCCTTGATGAGAGGCGGTTGGAAGTTAGAAAACTATCAAACGAGTAGCGCTACATATTCAGATACAAAGTATCCTTATTTTGTAGCCTTCCAACCATTCTTGATTGGAAATTTTATGTCTTAATGACACGTTTGAGAGGTTTTCTAAGCCCCAAGGCGGGAATCACCCGACCTCATGATAACCATACGAGAGTTTTATGTAAATGTCAAATGTTTTTTACAAAGGAACGATTTGTGAAAAAATAATAAAAAGTGCTTGACTTATGGGGAAAAATAGTGTAAAATAAGCCGACTTTTGAGGCAATTTATAGGTGCTATTGTCGCCAAAATTGATGAAAAAGCATCAATGATAAAATGGGTTTTCTCTTTATTATTGAGTTATTTGAGCCTTTTGTCCGCCCGAAACGGGTTGATGAGAGATTTTTTTGATACTAGGTAAAATGAAGGAATAAAATTAATGCCTACAATTAACCAATTAGTCCGGAAAAGCCGGAAATTGCAAGTTAAGCGGAATAAAGTACCCGCTTTGAATGCGTGCCCCCAAAAACGCGGTGTCTGCACGCGTGTTTATACAACAACGCCGAAAAAACCAAACTCGGCTTTACGTAAAGTCGCTCGTGTGCGCTTAACCAACGGATTTGAAGTGACAAGTTATATCCCAGGGGAAGGTCACAACTTACAAGAACACTCGGTCGTGATGATCCGGGGCGGTCGTGTAAAGGACTTGCCTGGTGTTCGGTATCACATCATTCGGGGAACGCTGGATACACAAGGCGTTGCCAATCGTAAACAAGCCCGTTCGTTATACGGTGCTAAACGCCCTAAATAATAAGGAGAAAAGATTATGTCAAGAAGACATGCAGCAGTTAAGCGCGAAGTGACACCCGATGCTAAATATAATGACATCGTTGTTGCTAAATTTATGAACAGCCTGATGTATGACGGCAAAAAAAGCGTTGCCGAAGAAATCTTATACGGGGCTATGACAGAGTTAGAAAATAAATTAAAAAAACCGGCTTTGGATGTGTTTAAAGAAGCCCTCAATAATGTGAAGCCTTTGGTGGAAGTGCGTTCTCGCCGCGTGGGCGGTGCGACCTATCAGGTGCCGACCGAAGTGCGTCCGGATCGTCAACAAGCCCTTGCTATTCGTTGGATTATCGGTGCTGCCCGTGGAAGAAGCGAAAACACCATGGAAGAACGCCTGTTTAACGAATTACAAGATGCCTATAATAATCGCGGAACGGCTATTCGCAAACGCGAAGATACCCACCGTATGGCCGATGCAAACAAAGCGTTTGCTCACTTTAAATGGTAGGAGTCAAGCATGGCAAGAACAACTCCGATTGAACTTTACAGAAACATTGGTATTATGGCGCACATTGATGCCGGTAAAACAACCACAACGGAACGAATCCTGTATTATACAGGTAAAACCCACAAAATCGGGGAAGTTCATGATGGTGGTGCGACCATGGACTGGATGGAACAAGAACAAGAACGCGGTATTACGATTACTTCGGCCGCAACAACGGCTTTTTGGCGCGGTCACCGCATCAATGTGATTGACACACCGGGGCACGTGGATTTCACGGTTGAAGTAGAACGCTGCTTACGCGTGCTAGATGGTGCCATCGCCGTGTTTGGCGGTGTGGAAGGTGTGGAACCGCAATCCGAAACCGTGTGGCGTCAGGCCGATAAATACGGAGTTCCCCGCATTTGTTTCGTGAACAAAATGGACCGTATTGGGGCTAATTTCCCGCGGTGTGTGGCGATGATTAAAGATCGCCTTGGGGCACGGCCGATGCCGATGACTTTACCGATCGGTGCCGAAAATGACTTTAAGGGCGTTGTGGATATTTTAAAGCGCAAGGCCATTATTTGGCATTCGGAAGACTTAGGTGCGACTTTTGAAGAACAGGAAATACCAGCTGAACTAAAAGCCGATGCCGATAAATACTATAACGAATTGGTGGAAATGGCCGTTGAAATGGATGATGCGGCGATGGAAGCCTATTTGGAAGGTAATGAGCCGGATATGGAAACCTTGAAAAAGTGCATCCGCAAAGGTACGATTGAACAAAAATTTGTGCCGGTGTTTTGTGGATCTGCTTTTAAAAACAAAGGTATTCAAGTCTTGTTGGATGCGGTGGTGGATTACTTGCCGTCCCCTGTTGATATTCCGCAAGCCAAGGGAATTGATGGTAAAACCGGTGCCGAATATGTGTGTGCCTCGGAAGACGGAAAGCCGTTGGCAGCTTTGGCCTTTAAGATTATGAACGATCCGTTTGTGGGATCCTTAACTTTCGTTCGGATCTATCAAGGGACTTTAACGGCCGGAACTTATGTTCGCAACAGCGTTAAAGACGAAAAAGAACGGATTGGTCGGATGCTTTTAATGCATGCGAACCATCGGGAAGATATTAAGGAAGCCAATGCCGGTGATATCGTGGCTTTGGTGGGCCTTAAAGAAACGACAACTGGGGACACTTTGTGTGCAGATAACCTGAATGTCGTTTTGGAAAAAATGGAATTCCCGGATCCGGTGATTGAAATTGCTGTTGAACCGAAAACAAAAGCCGATATTGAAAAGATGGGATTGGCCCTTAACCGGTTGGCGATGGAAGATCCGTCCTTCCGTGTGGCATCTAATGCAGAAACAGGACAAACCATCATTAAAGGAATGGGTGAATTACACCTTGAAATTATTGTGGATCGGTTGAAACGCGAATTTAAAGTGGAAGCCAATGTCGGTGCGCCGCAAGTGGCCTATCGTGAAACAATTTCCAAACTTTATGATGAAGATTATACCCATAAAAAGCAATCCGGTGGTGCGGGGCAATTTGCTCGGGTCAAGATTAAATTTGAACCCTTACCGCAAGGTTCCGGATTCGTGTTTGAAAACACAGTTGTGGGTGGATCTGTTCCTAAGGAATACATCCCAGGTGTTGAAAAAGGATTGCGTCAGGCTTTGGAAACAGGCGTTTTGGCCGGCTTCCCCTGCACAGACTTTAAGGCAACACTCTATGATGGCGCTTATCACGAAGTTGACTCTAATGTGATGTGCTTTGAAATTGCGGCTCGGGCGGCCTTCCGTGAAGGAATGGCTAAGGCTGGTCCGAAATTGTTGGAACCGATCATGAAAGTTGAAATTGTGACACCCGAAGAATACATGGGTGATATTATTGGTGATTTGAACTCGCGTCGCGGTCAAGTGGGCGGTATGGATACACGCGGTAATGCCCGTGTGATTGATGCCACTGTGCCTTTGGCCAATATGTTCGGTTATGTGGGGACTTTGCGCTCGATGAGCCAAGGACGCGCCCAATACACAATGCAATTTGCCCATTATGCGGATGTGCCGCAAATGGTGGCTGATGAAATTAAAGCGAAAATGGCTGGTTAAGAAAGGAAAATGACTATGGAAAACCAAAACATTCGTATCAGATTAAAAGCGTTCGACCACAGGTTGTTGGATCAATCAACCCGTGAGATCGTCAATACGGCAAAACGGACAGGAGCTGAGGTTGTTGGCCCAATTCCCTTGCCGACCCGTATTGAAAAATTTACCGTGAACCGTTCCGTGCATGTTGATAAAAAATCACGCGAACAGTTTGAAATCAGAACCCATAAGAGGGTGCTTGACATTATTGATCCGACACCGCAAACGGTTGATGCCTTAATGAAATTAGACCTCGCCGCCGGTGTAGATGTTGAGATTAAAGTATAATAAAGGAAAATAGACTATGCGTTCAGGAGTAATTGCAGAAAAAGTCGGCATGACAAGTCTGTTCCAAGATAACGGAAATCGCGTGCCTGTCACCGTCTTGAAAGTTGACAGTACAGTTGTGGATATCCGGACCAAGGAGCGGGATGGGTATGTCGCTGTCCAATTGGGCTGGGGTAAAGCAAAAAATAAAAATGTTGCTAAGCCACAACTCGGACATTTTGCCAAGGCAAAAGTTGAACCGAAAAAAACGCTTGTGGAATTCCGTGTATCGGATGATTGCATCATTCCGGTGGGATCGGAACTCAGTGCTTCTCACTTTGTGGTGGGGCAACTTGTTGATGTGACGGGCGTGTCACTCGGTAAAGGTTATGCCGGCGTTATGAAAAAATATCACTTCGGTGGTGATAACGCGACACACGGTGCGTCCAGAACCCATCGGTCCGGTGGTTCTACCGGACAACGGGAATGGCCAGGTAAAGTTTTCAAGAACTTAAAAATGCCGGGTCAAATGGGCAACTATCAAACAACCGTTCAAAACTTGGAAGTGATGGCTATTGATGAAGCCAGAAACTTGGTCCTTGTGAAGGGCAGTGTTCCGGGTTTTGATTCCGGTATCGTCACAATTACAGATGCGGTCAAGGTTTCAAACCAAAAGAATTTGCCAATGCCGGCTGGATTGAAAGCTAAGGCAGAGGCAGTGGCTTCCAAAGCGGAAGCCGCGGTTGAAACACCGGCCGAATCACAGGAAGTGAAGGAATAAACCATGAAGTATGATGTGATTAATTTAGATGCCAAGGCTGTCGGTTCCATTGATTTGGCCGATTCTGTCTTTGGTGTTGATTTAAACAAAGGCGTTCTTGCACGTGTTATTCAATGGCAATTGGATAAGCGCCGTCAAGGCACACACGCCACAAAAGATGTTGGTGATGTGCACGGAACGGGTAAAAAACCCTTTAAGCAAAAAGGAACAGGTCGTCACCGTCAAGGTGTGAAAACCGCCCCGGGTATGTATCACGGCGGTATCGCTTTTGGTCCGGTGGTGCGTTCGCATGCTTATGGCTTGACAAAGAAAATTCGGGCGTTGGCTATGAGGGTTGCTTTGTCCATGAAGGCCAAAGACGGTAAATTGTTCATTTTGGATGATATGACCGCTAAAAAGCCGAGCACAAAGGCGTTCCAAAAATCGTTTAAGAAAAACGGTTGGGAATCGGCCTTATTTGTCGGTGGTGAAAAATTGGACGACAATTTCGCTTTGTCGGCACGCAACATTGTTAATGTTGATGTGTTGCCGGCACAAGGGGCTAATGTCTATGATATCGTTCGCAGGGATGTCTTGGTCTTATCCAAAGATGCTGTTGCGCAACTGGAAGGTCGGTTGAAATGATTAAAAAAGTAAAAAAAGCCGAAAATACCGTGTCGGTTCAGGATATGGAAATTATCCGCAGACCCCTTATCACGGAAAAGGCAATGAAAGGTTCCGAACACAATCAAGTCGTGTTTCAAGTTTCCTTGGATGCGACAAAGCCTGCGATTAAGAAAGCAGTGGAATCTGTGTTCGGTGTCAAAGTAAAATCTGTGAATACATTGCGTCAAATGGGCAAACAGAAATTGTTCCGTGGTCGCAAAGGTGTTCGTTCGGAGACAAAAAAAGCCATCGTCACTTTGGCCGAAGGTCAAAGCATTGATGTGACGGCAGGAGTTTAATCATGGCATTAAAAACATATAAAGCAACAAATAATGCAAATCGGCAGTTGATCGGTATTGATCGGTCCGAATTGTATAAAGGTGGCCCCGTTAAAACATTGACGGAAGGTCAAAACAGCACAGGTGGCCGGAACAATCATGGTCATATCACTTCCCGCAGACGCGGTGGCGGACATAAACAAGCCTATCGTTTGATTGATTTTAAACGCAAAAAATTGGATATGCCGGCAACTGTGGAACGGTTGGAATATGATCCGAATCGGACGGCTTTTATTGCTCTTGTGAAATATACAGATGGTGAATTGGCCTATATTTTGGCTCCGCAACGGTTGGCCGTTGGGGATACGGTTGTGTCAGCAAATCATGCCGATATTAAACCGGGAAATGCAATGCCGCTGAAAAATATGCCGGTCGGAACCATTGTGCACAACATTGAATTGCAACCGGGAAAAGGCGGGCAATTAGCCCGTTCGGCAGGGTGCTATGCGCAGTTAATCGGTAAAGATGCCGGTTATGCTCAGATTCGTTTGAACTCGGGCGAATTGCGTTTGGTGCGTGCGGAATGTTTTGCTTCCATCGGTGCGGTGTCCAATCCGGATAACCAAAACCGTGTCTTATCCAAAGCCGGTCGGGCCAGATGGCTTGGCATTCGTCCGTCTGTTCGTGGTATTGCCATGAACCCTGTGGATCACCCGCATGGTGGTCGGACAAACGGCGGTCGTCAACCAGTGTCCCCGTGGGGTTGGAAGACGAAAGGTAAGAAAACTCGTAATAACAAGCGGACGAACGGGCTTATTGTGCGCTCTCGTCATGCGGTAAAGAAAGCATAAGGAGGCATAAATGACAAGATCCGTATGGAAAGGACCTTTTGTTGATGGTTATTTGCTGGACAAAGCAGAAAAAGCCAAACAATCCGGTCGTCATGAAGTAATCAAAACGTGGTCCAGAAGATCCACGATACTTCCTCAATTTGTGGGCTTGACTTTTGGCGTATATAATGGTAAAAAGTTTATCCCTGTTTTAGTCAGCGAAAATATGATCGGGCATAAGTTCGGTGAGTTTGCACCCACCAGGACTTTTGTGGCTCATACTGCGGCTGATGCCAAAGCAAGTCAATCGTAGAGGTGTAATATGGTAAAAAAACAAGAAACAAAAACAGCCACGGCCAAAGCGCGTATGATTCGCGTTTCGCCACGGAAGTTGAATTTATTGGCTGAATCCATTCGTGGGCTTAAAGCCGGAAAAGCAGTGGCGCAGTTGACCTTTTCAAAAAAACGCGTTGCGGAAGAAGCCAAAAAGGTATTGCTCTCAGCGATTGCAAATGCCGAAAACAACCATAGTATGGATGTTGATCGCTTGGTCGTTAAAGAAGCATATGTCGGTAAAGCCATGGTCATGAAGCGGTTCCAATCCGGTGCCAAAGGTCGGGCTAATCGTATTATTAAACCTTTTTCCAATATGACGGTTGTTGTGGCCGAACAGGAAGTTGCCGTGAAGGCGGCTCCGAAAGCAGCAACAGCAAAGGTGGCTGAAGCAAAAGCAGCCCCAAAGGCGAAAAAGGCAACGAAAAATAAGGAGACAAAGTAATGGGTCAGAAAGTAAATCCGACAGGCTTACGCCTTGGAATTAACCGGACATGGGATTCTCGGTGGTTTGCCGATGATAACTATGCCGATCTGCTCTTAGCCGATATTGAAATTCGGAAGTTCTTAACGAAAAAGCTGGCTGCTGCGGGCATCAGTCATATCGTGATTGAACGGCCGGCAAAAAAAGCTCGGGTCACAATTTATTGTGCACGTCCGGGTGTTATTATCGGTAAAAAAGGTCAGGATATTGAAACATTGAAAAAAGACTTAACGCAATTATCAAAAGGTCAGGAAGTCAGTGTCAATATCGTGGAAGTTCGCAAACCGGAAATTGATGCTAAATTGGTTGCGGATAATATTGCTCAACAATTGGAAAAACGGATTTCTTTCCGCCGCGCCATGAAACGGGCTGTTCAATCAGCTTTGCGTCAAGGTGCAGAAGGTATTCGTATCAATTGTGGCGGTCGTTTGGGTGGTGCCGAAATCGCCCGAATGGAATGGTATCGTGAAGGCCGTGTGCCTTTGCACACATTGCGGGCTGATGTGGATTACGGTGTGGCAACAGCGCATACCGCCTATGGCACTTGTGGTGTGAAAGTTTGGATCTATAAAGGCGAAATTTTGGCTCATGACCCCATGGCTCAAGATAAGCGTTTAGCGGATCAACGTTAATGAAGGGACATTAAAATGTTACAACCAAAAAGAACTAAATTTCGTAAAGCATTTAAGGGACGCATTCATGGTGTCGCTAAATCAGCTACGACATTGGATTTTGGCTCCTTCGGGTTAAAGGCTTTGGACGCGGAACGCGTGACGGCTCGTCAAATAGAGGCGGCTCGTCGGGCGATTTCCCGCGCCATGAAGCGGCAAGGACGTTTGTGGATTCGGATTTTTCCGGATGTACCTGTGTCCAAAAAACCGCCCGAAGTGCGTCAAGGTAAAGGGAAGGGCGCTCCGGAATTCTGGATTTGCCGCGTGAAACCGGGCCGTATCATGTTTGAAGTGGACGGTGTTTCAGAGGAAATCGCCCGTGAGGCATTTACATTGGCTTCCGCAAAGTTGCCGATAAAAACAAAATTTATTGCGCGTTCGGCGGATGAAGAGGTATAAGCTATGGAAAAATTTAAAACAATTGTTGCGAAAGATGAAAAAGAATTGAAAGAAATGGAAGCAACCTTGCGTAAGGAAGCTTTAAACCTTCGCTTTCAACAGGCCAGCGGTCAGCTGAAAAATACTGCTCGTCGGCGTCAGGTTCGTCGTGAGATCGCGCAAATCAAAACGGCTGTGGCTCAAAAGGCCAAGGCCAAGAAATAGGGTATAAGGAGATTTAATCATGCCTAAGAGAATTTTACAAGGTGTTGTCGTTTCGGACAAAATGGATAAATCTGTCGTCGTTCGTGTTGAACGGCGGGTGATGCACCCTGTTTATAAGAAATACATCAAGCGTTCGGCTAAATATACCGCGCATGATGAACATAATGCGTGCAAAGTCGGTGACATTGTGCAAATTATGGAAAGTCGGCCACTATCAAAGACAAAAACTTGGGTAGTTGTGTCGGAAAATCAATAACTTGAAACTAAGGAAGGAAATACTATGATTCAAGTAGAAAGTAATCTTGATGTGGCTGATAACTCCGGAGCCCGGAAAGTTCAGTGCATTAAGGTCATCGGTGGCGCTGGTCGCCGGTATGCTTCTGTCGGAGATGTCATTATCGTCTCTGTGAAGAAGGCTATTCCCAAAGGAAAAGTCAAGCAAGGTGATGTGCAACGCGCCTTGATTGTCCGGACCAAAAAGGAAATCCGCCGCGAAGACGGAAGCACCATCCGGTTTGACAGCAATGCCGCTGTTTTAGTCAACAAAGACGGGGAACCGATCGGAACGCGTATCTTTGGACCGGTGACTCGTGAATTACGTGCTGCGGGATTTGTGAAAATCATGTCCTTGGCACCGGAGGTCTTATAATATGGCTATGAAAATTAAAAAAGGCGATCAAGTCATTGTGATTACGGGTCGCGATAAGGGTAAAACAGGCGAAGTCATTCAGGCTATGCCCAAGGAAAGCAAAGTTCTTGTCCGCGGAATTAACCTTGTGAAACGCCATACAAAGCCGACACAGGAAAATGCGGGGGGAATCGTTTCCAAAGAAAAACCCATTCATGTTTCCAATGTGGCGTTGATTGATCCCAAATCGGGTAAAGCAACGCGAGTCGGTATTAAACTGGACAACGGTCAAAAAGTTCGGGTTGCTAAAAAATCCGGCGAAGTGATCGCAAAGTAAAGGAGAATCATTATGACAACAAGATTGCAAAAACAATACCAAGATGTCATTGCTCCGGCACTGTTGAAAGAGTTCGGATACAAGAACAAAATGGAAATTCCCAAATTGGATAAGATTGTCCTGAATATGGGTATCGGAGATGCAACCGAAGATCGGAAGGCTTTGGAAGGGGCTTTGAAAGATATGGAAGCCATTGCCGGACAAAAACCGGTCTTAACGCATTCTAAAAAGTCCATTGCAACATTTAAGTTGCGGGCAGGAATGGCTATCGGATGCAAGGTGACCTTACGGCGTGAAAAAATGTATGAATTTTTGGATCGCTTAATTACGATGGCATTGCCTCGGGTGCGCGACTTCCGTGGTGTATCGGCAAAAAGTTTTGACGGACACGGGAACTATGCGATGGGACTGAAAGAACAGATCGTGTTCTTGGAAATCAACTATGATAACGTTGACAAAATCCGCGGATTGGATATTGTTATCGGCACAACGGCCAAAACCGATAAAGAAGCCAAAGCATTATTAGCCGGTTTCGGTATGCCGTTTATGAAAGGATAATCAAATGGCAAAATTATGTTCCATTGAAAGAAACAAAAAACGCGAAGCCTTGACGAAAAAATACGCCAAGAAACGCGCCGCGTTAAAAGCAATTATCAAAGATAAAAATTCAACGCCGGAACAGGTGTTTGAGGCCACTTTGAAATTAGCAAGATTGCCACGCAACGGGTCCGCAACGCGTATCCATCATCGGTGCGAATTGACCGGTCGGTCGCATGGTTTTTACAGAAAATTAAAACTCAGCCGTATCCAATTACGGAAATTGGCCAATGAAGGTCAAATACCGGGTATGGTTAAGTCCAGTTGGTAAGGAGAATGACACTATGTCTATGACAGATCCTTTGGGAGATATGCTTGCCCGTATTCGTAACGGGGGCATGGCTCATAAAAGTTTTGTGGTTGTTCCGGCTTCAAACTTACGCGCCAGCGTTTTGGATGTTTTGAAACGGGAAGGCTACATTCGCGGTTACGAACGCGTCAATGTCCGTCAAGGTGTTGACGAATTCAAAATTGAACTCAAATATCATGAAGACAAAATGGTGATTAAGGAAATCGCTCGGGTTTCCACGCCGGGTCGTCGTGTGTATTCAAAAGTAAAAGATTTACCAAAATTTTATAACGGTTTGGGAATCTATGTGTTATCAACCCCGTCGGGCGTTATGTCCGACAACGAAGCACGCAAAGCCAATTTGGGCGGCGAAGTGCTTTGTAAGGTATTTTAAGGAGGATTTACCATGTCTCGTATTGGAAAACATCCTGTAAAAATGCCGGCGGGTGTCAGTGCCGTAATTTCCGCTGAAGAAATTGTTGTAAAAGGAAAATTAGGAGAACTGAAAACCCATATTCCGCATGGTGTGTCTGTAAAACAGGAAAATGACAGCATCGTTGTGACACCTGTTTCTAATGATACAGCACATCGGGCTTTGTGGGGAACCGTTCGTGCCAACATCAATAATTTGGTGAAAGGTGTTTCGGAAGGGTTCACGAAAAAATTGGAATTGATCGGTGTCGGTTATCGGGCCCAAGTTCAAGGTCAGACATTAAAGTTGACTTTGGGGTATAGCCATGATATTGACTATAAACTGCCGGCCGGCGTGAAGGCCGCTTGTCCGGTGCAAACAACCATTGAACTTAGCAGCAGTGATAAGCAGTTGTTGGGGCAGGTTGCTTCGGAAATTCGGTCATATCGTTCTCCGGAACCGTATAAAGGCAAAGGCGTGAAGTATGATACTGAAACCGTCTTGCGTAAAGAAGGTAAGAAGAAATAAGGATTATTCAAGATGAAAAATATTGAACAATTTAATCGTCGGAAAGCGCGTGTGCGTTATGCGCTGAAAACGAAAGCAGCCGGAAGATTAAGACTTTCGGTGCACCGTTCGGAAAAAAACATCTATGCTCAAATCATTGATGATAAAGCCGGTAAAACATTGATTTCTGCATCATCAAAAGATAAAGAAATCAAGGCCAAAGGAGCAACTGTCGCCGGTGCCGCAGAAGTCGGTAAATTGGTGGCAGAACGTGCCCTTAAAGCCGGAATTAAAGAAGTCGTCTTTGATCGTGGCGGATATTTATTCCACGGTCGGATTAAAGCAATTGCCGAAGCGGCTAGAGAAGCCGGTTTATCTTTCTAGGAGGACATTATGGCAGAAGAATTAAGAGAACAAGTTGAAAAAACACAGGATAAGCCGGAAAAGAAACGGCGTCCCCGTAAAGATCGCAATGAAGAATCGCGCGCCGACAAAGTTGCCGATGAATTTGTGGATCGGGTTGTTCATGTGAACCGTGTGTCCAAAACCGTGAAAGGTGGTAAAAGATTTGCATTCGCAGCATTGGTGGTCGTCGGCGATCAAAAAGGTCGTATCGGATTTGCCCATGCAAAAGCGAAAGAAGTCCCTGATGCCATTAAAAAGGCGACAGATCGTGCTCGTCGGCACTTGATTCGGGTCCCGATGCGTGAAGGTCGGACTTTGCACCATGATGCTTATGGGCACTTTGGCGCGGGAAAGGTGACGATTCGGACGGCTCCGGCCGGTACCGGAATCATTGCCGGTGGTCCGATGCGTGCCGTGTTTGAAGTAATGGGGATTCAGGATGTCGTTGCTAAGTGCACCGGTTCCAGCAATCCGCATAACATGGTTCGGGCAACTTTTGATGCTTTGATGGGGTCTGATTCTCCGCGTGCTGTCGCTGCAAAGCGCGGTAAAAAAGTCGGCGATATCGTCGGCCGGCGGGATGGCGAATCGGCTGCCAAAGAAATTGCAGAATAAGGAGATTTCAATATGAAATTAAATGAAATTCGTGATAATAAAGGAGCCAGAAAATCCTTAATGCGTGTGGCACGCGGGGTCGGATCGGGTAAAGGTCGGACCGGCGGTCGTGGAATTAAGGGGCAAAAATCCAGAACCGGTGTGGCTATCTATGGTTTTGAAGGTGGTCAGATGCCGGTTTATCGGCGGGCTCCGAAACGCGGTTTTAACAATATTTTTCGGTTGACTTTTGCTGAAATTAACTTGGGAACAATCCAAAAAGCCATTGATGCCAAAGTATTGGCGGCTGATAAAGAAATTGATGCCGTAGCTTTGATGGAAGCAGGTCTGATCAAAAATATCCGTGATGGTATTAAATTGTTGGGCAAAGGGGATTTCTCCGCTAAGGCTACGATTAAGGTGGTCGGCGCGACAAAATCGGCTATTGCCGCAGTTGAAAAAGCCGGCGGACAGGTTATTGTTGAACCAAAGAAAAAAACTGTTTTGACAAAAGGCGAAAAAAAGTCTAAAAAGGAAAAAGCAGTTAAAAAAACAAAAAAAGCAGTTAAAGCATAACAAAAGGAGAGTGTGAACAATGGTTTCTTTGTCAGAGAAAATGGCATCCAGTATTGATTTTTCGTCTTTTTCAAAAGCGAAGGATTTACAAAAAAGGCTTTTGTTCACACTCTTTGCTTTAATTGTTTTCCGGTTGGGAACATACATCCCTATTCCGGGGGTAAATCCGGCAGCCCTTAGTGAATTTTTTTCCAATAAAAATGGAGGGCTGATTGGAATGTTTAACTCCTTTACGGGGGGAGCGTTATCCCGTATGTCTATTTTCGTTTTAAATATCATTCCTTACATTACGGCCTCTATCTTAATCCAAATGGCCAGTTTTATTTTCCCGCAGCTGGGAACCCTTCGCAAAGAAGGTGCATCGGGAATGCAAAAATTAAATCAATATACACGGTATTTAACGGTTGTGATGACCATTGTTCAAGCATTCGGAATGGCCAAAACTTTGGAAGCTAGCGGTGCTGTTATTATGACATCGCGGGCTATGTTTGAATTTTCGGCGGTGGCCTCAGTTTTGGGGGGCACTATGTTTGTGGTGTGGCTTAGTGATCAGTTGACAACACGGGGGGTTGGAAACGGTGCATCGGTTTTAATTACGGTTGGTATCGCATCCAGCATTCCGGGGGCTGTGGCGCGCGTGTTGGAAGAAGGACGGGCAGGGGCTTTACCCCTTTGGACATTAGGGGCTATTGTGTTCCTTGTCTTCGCGGTTATTTATGCGGTGGTTCTGGTTGAACGGGCGCAACGGCGTATCATTGTTCAATATCCCAAGCGTCAAATGGGAATGCGGATGGCTCAGGCCAGCAGTTCGTATCTGCCCCTTAAAGTTAATCCCGTCGGTGTGATGCCACCGATTTTTGCCAGCACTTTGTTGGGAATTCCCACCATGATCGCCAGTTTTATGCATGTGGATATGACTTCGGCAACATGGGCATGGTTGTTTCAAGAAAAATGGTTGTATATGCTTATCTTTGCGGCGTTGATTATATTTTTTACTTTCTTTTATGCCAGTTTGCAACCTTCTACCAATCCGGAGGAAATTGCCGATAATTTGAAAAAACAAGGAGGGTTTGTGGCCGGAATCAGACCGGGAAAAAATACGGCAGATTATTTGGGGTATGTGATGACGAGATTGTTGGTTTTGGGAGCACTTTATTTGGTGATTCTGTGTGTTTTACCGATGTTCTTAACATCCGTATTAAATATCCCGTTTGCGTTGGGGGGGACTTCTCTGTTGATCGTGGTATCGGTGACGATGGATACGGTTAGTCAAATTCAATCGCACTTAATTGCGCATCAATATGAGGGCCTCATTAAAAAAGCACGTTTGAAAGGGAGATTCTAATGGCGATGTGCACCCGAAAAGAGTTAATGCCAGAAATGCAAATCGTGATTTATGTATAATAAGATAGGAGAGGAAAATATGGAAAATAAGGGATTACCCAGACGCATTGTGATGATGGGACCGCCGGGGAGCGGGAAGGGAACGCAAAGTGCTATTTTGTCGGAAAAGTTGGGAATCCATACCTATTCGGCGGGGGAATTGTTGCGTGAGGCGGCCGCCAGCGGAACACCCGAGGGAAATGCTATTAAAGAAATTATAGATAAAGGCAATTTGGTTCCGGCAGAATATATTGTGAATCGGATTGAAGCTAAAATAATGGAACCGGAAAATCGTAAGGGATATATTATTGACGGTTTCCCGCGCACTTTGGATCAGGCAAAAGTTTTTGAAGAAATGCAACAAAAACCGTTCTTTCAGGAAAATAATTTAGCGGTGGACTTGGTTTTGTTGTTGCAGGTTCCCGATGAATATGTGATTGACAGAATTATCGGGCGTAGTCAGTGTGCCGAATGCGGTATGCTGTATCATGAAAAGTTTAAACCCACAAAAGTTTTCGGTGTATGTGACAATTGTGGGTGTAAAGAATTCACGCGGCGAGCGGACGATACCTATGAAACGGTAGTATCTAGACTTCGCAATTATCGCCGTGTGACGGCTCCGGTTATACCTTACTACGAAGACAAGGGGCTTTTAGTGTGCGTTGATGGGACGGGACCCATTGATGTGGTTAGTGAAAAAATAAGAAAAATAGTAGGATATTGATTTCGGACTTGACATCGGACGAAAAATCGTGTATAATTCCCGCTCGTCTAGATGTTCGGACAAAAAGGTCTGAATTGGTTTTTTATTATTTTTTATAAGGTTAATGGAGAAAATACCTTGGCTCGTATTGCTGGTGTAAATATTCCGACAAATAAATTAGTGGTGATTGGACTCACCTATATTTATGGTATCGGTCGGAAAAAAGCAGAAGAAATCTGCACAAAAGTTGGCATTCCCGCGGGAAAACGCGTGAGTGAACTGACGGATGATGAAACATTGAAAATTCGTGAACTGATTGATGGTTCCTACCATGTGGAAGGGGATCTTCGTCGGGAAGTTTCTTTGAATATTAAACGGTTGATGGATTTGGGGTGCTATCGGGGTCTTCGCCATCGGAAAGGTCTTCCGGTGCGGGGGCAACGCACGCATACCAATGCGCGGACTCGTAAAGGGAAAGCAATCGCTATCGCCGGTAAAAAGAAAGTGACGAAGTAAGGTGAAAGGAATTATCAATGGCTGAAACAAAAACTCGCACAAAACGCGAAAAAAAGAATATTGCTGTGGCTGTGGCGCATGTGAATTCTTCTTTTAATAACACAATGATTACCATTACAGATACGCAGGGCAATGCTATTGCATGGTCCTCGGCAGGCTTAAAAGGTTTTAAGGGATCACGGAAATCTACGCCGTATGCGGCGCAGGTTGCTGCAGATGATGCCGCGCATAAGGCAATGGAACATGGCGTGAAATCAATTGATGTCTATGTCATGGGACCGGG
>JAXFZX010000050.1:0-8886 GCA_034184445.1 Pseudomonadota bacterium
GTAGACTTTTTCTTTTTTTGACTTGAATTTGCTAAAATTTCTTGATTTGATTTTGCTTCTTTCTTTAATTTTTTATGCATGACACCACGCACAGCCAAACGTTGTTTTTCATCAGGTATAACTTCTTTTAATTCATCTGAATTATATTCTTTCTTTAATTTTCTTAACTCTTCTTGAAATGTTTCTCGTTCCTCTTTTTTTTCATCTTTTTCCAGATAGTTAGCAAACATATTAAGCGCATAAATATCTTTTTTTTCTTCTTCTAAGGCTTGATAAACCGGATCTTTTTCAAGTTTTGACTGATACATATTTGCCAAAGCCTTTCGTTGATCTTCTGTCATAGCTTTTTTTATTTCATCCGAATTTAATTCTTGTAAATGTTTCCAAGCAAGATTTGTCTTTTCAAAATCTTTTCGTTTTTGTGTGTATTCTTGTGTATATTGCTTGGCAAAATGTTTCCACATCTTACTATTGATAACAGTTGTAGCAACACCATTTTCAAGAATTTCACCAATAACATCTTGATCTGCATATAAGTACCATCTGACATTGCCAGACGAATAAAGCCATGATAGGGGTTCTCCTTTCCATTCTCCAAAATTCATTTCACTAGGTTGATCATCCCAAAAAGGATCGGTTGCAGTGATAACACCTCCGAATGCCTTTATTTGTTTTTCATCCGGATGGGAAAATTGAAGACTAATCTTTTTTAATGGACCATCGTATCTTACTATTGGAAAAAACTTCCCAATTCTTCCTGAAATATTTTCTATAAATTTAGGTGGATCAAAAGTATCTATTTTCATGATAACCCCCTTTGTTAAATTGCCCTACATAGCAATTATAACATGAATATAGAGTTCTGTAAAGTATTTTTTTAGCATTTGAATCAATACTTGAACGGTGTGTCATGCTCGCCGTATCGTGTGCCTTTGGCCAGACTTGCTGCTGCACAAGCCGCGGTTGCCAAAAAATAAGGTAATCTAAAAAGAAAGCACCCCATTTCGGGGTGCTTTTTTTTGTGATTAATCTTTGTTCTGATCTTGATGATGCAAATAGTGACGCACGGTTCGTAAGGCCTCTTGAACGGTCTTATCACGGGATTTATCCGTCATAATTTTATGCCATGTGATATGCCCCGTATTAAAGGTTAATTGTTCATCTAATTCAGCGCGATCACGAACATCAGACGGGTTCCGAAGCCTCGTCTTTACGCGTTCTTCACGAATAGCTAATGGGGCATCCATCCATAGCCCGACAAAGGGCACTTTCATATCCTGTGCCAATTTTTCGGCTGCCAGACGCTCTGCTTCGTTATAAAACAAAGCATCCAATATCACACATGATCCGACCGATAAAGCAAGTTTTGCCTGCTGACGCAACACATCATAAACAACATTTTCAAAGGCTTGTGTATCATATCTTTTATCTAAATTTTCGGTTGGAGTTAGACCCGTCATTTGTTTTTTAACAATGTCATCTCGTAGCACAACCGCCCCAGGTGCCGGATCCCAATAACCGGCTATTTCCCGTGCAATACGGGATTTACCACTACCGGACAAACCGCCGCAGGCAATCAAAACGGGGGTTCCGCTTGATACAAAATGGCAGGCTAAATCAAAATAGTGACGCGCTTTGCGTATCATACTCCGCCGATTCCAACCATGAAGTAAGGTTGCTTTTTTAGCACAAACTGCCGCCCGTCGTGCCGCCCGCAATGATTGATATAACCCTAGCAAGGGGAAACCCGCCAAATCATTCGTATAAGCCATATAATGGTTAAACAAAATGTTGGTCAATCGGCGCAGGCCCGAAGCTTCCATATCCATCAGGACATCTGCTAAATCATAAAGTGTATCAATTGTACATAAATCTTCGTTATATTCAATAGGGCTAAAAAAAATGAACTGACCATCCTCATAGGCAATGTTGGACAATAGCAAATCCCCATGACATTTTCGCACAAACCCCGATTTTTGGCGCAATTTAATTAACCGTCCCTGCTCGGCCAACAATTTTAAATTTTTATAAGTCAATTCATTGACCTGTTTTTTATGAAAAACATCAGGGCAAAAACACGACAATACGGATTCATTTTCCAAAATTAAATGCTTTACCGTATCAATACCCCATTTATTGCGAAAAACCTTAGCTTTCTTATGTAAATCGGATAAGCGTTCGGCTAAATCCATAGCTTCAAACCGATCAAATTTCGGGCTTGGAAGCAGATGATTCAACAAATACTTATCCGCAATTCGGCGCATAACCAGAACGGTATCTACTTCCTCGCCTTCATTCCCGCCCAATACAATTTTACCGGTTGAAAGCCGTCTAACAGATTCAATTTTTTCAACCAAATTCGGAGCATAAACCGCACTACGCTTCATTTCACGAATACAGGCAAGTCTCCTCTTTTCACGCGTAGATAAATCGGCTTCGGGATACAAAACTGCGCGCTTTAATTTATAAACTCTATCTCCTGCTAAAAAGAGAATAGCTATATGTGATTGACGCACCTCAACAGTTCGAATCCGATAAGGATAATTTTTGGGGTTTGATAAAGCACTAATCACATCTGATTGGGATTCTGATATCATTCTTTCTTCCTTTCGGGTTCGGGATGAATAATCACCTCGGTATCTGGGAACCGTTCTTTGATTCTATCTTCTATTTTATCCGTAATATCGTGGGCTTGACGCAGCGTCAAGGTATCGTCTAAATGAATACTGAACTGCACAAATGCATGGGCTCCACTTTGCCGTGTTTTCATATTGTGGACTAAGGTGACCTCAGGGAATGAGCGGGCTATGGTGCGAACAGCTTCCCGAAACTCAGAAGACATTTCCTTATCCATTAGCATATTAAAAGAACTTTTAAAAATGTGATAAACAGCCCCCCACAGGTATAAAGAAACACAAATACCAAAAATAGAATCAATCCTATTCCACCCCAAGTAATAAGAGGTTAATAAAGAAGATATAACCCCTATATTCATTGAAATATCACCTGCATAGTGGGTATAATCTGCCCGAACGGATAATGATTGTGTTTCCCGTATGACACGACGTTGAAACCGAATTAAAAAAAATGTTAGTGCAATAGATACAATCGTAATACCAATTCCTAAGGATATGTGCCTGAGAGGTTCGGGATGATAGAAACGCCGAACCGATTCAATCATTAACAAAAGGGCAGCAAATGTAATAATTAAGGCTTGAATAAGGCTGCCAATCGCTTGGGCCTTTCCATGCCCGAAACGGTGTTCCCGATCAGCCGGAGCTGTTGCATGATAAATAGCTACCATATTCACGGCAGATGTTATCAGGTCTTGGACCGAATCAAAAAGGCTGGACAAAATGGCAACCGATCCGGTTATTAAAAAGGTGCCCCCCTTTAATCCCAACAAAATTAATGTGACAACAAGTGATGCCACACCGGCACGCTTCATCAATAGATTGTTATGTTCAATTTTAGACATACTTCTTATTTTATACTCTTTTTTTTGATTTTTCCATAGATTTTTTATTTTTTTGGACTATATTATATTATAATATGTTAAAAAGAGGTTTTTAAAATGGCAAATCCATACGATTTATTAGGCGTTTCCAAAACGGCAACCGATAGCGAAATTAAAAAGGCCTATCATAAATTGGCCCGTACACTACATCCCGATGTTAATCCAGATAAAAAAGCCGCCGAAAAATTTAAGGCTGTATCGGCTGCATATGAATTGTTGTCCGATAAAGAAAAACGCAAACAATTTGATGACGGAATTATTGATGAAAACGGTAATCCCACTCCGTTCGGGTTTGGACGCTATGATAAAAGTGGTTTTGGTGGAGGAAACCAATACCGCACTCAAAACATCAATCCAGAAGATTTAGCCTCTATGTTTGGGGGAATGGGCGGATTTAATTTTTCGGATCTGTTCGGTGGCGGTATGGGCGGATTTCAGGCAAATCATGGTGGTTTTGGTCACGGTTTTTCTCGTGGGCAAGATGTCAGTTATGACCTATCCGTTCCCTTTAATATGGCCGTGACGGGTGGAGAAACAACAGTAGGCCTAAGCAACGGGAAACGCATCAAAATCAAAATTCCAGCCGGTATTACGGACGAAGCTACTTTAAGATTGAAAGGGCAAGGCGAAAATGGCGGAGATGCTTTGGTTAAAATCAAAATTCAATCCAGCACCCTTTATACCCGAGATGGAAATAACATCAAAATGACAGTGCCTTTAACTCTTAAAGAAGCAGTGCTAGGTACAAAAATCACGATACCAACGCCATCGGGGTCAGTAGCTGTTAAAATTCCACCTTTTGCCAGCTCTGGAAAAACATTGCGCTTAAAAGGTAAAGGAGTCTTAGGAAAAGGTGATTTTCTGGTGCAGTTATCGGTTGTTCTGCCGGACAAAGCCGATAAGGATTTAACGGATTTTATGGAATCTTGGCGCGATCCAACCCCTAACCCCAGACGGTTTTAAAAAATCCCCCGATAGACAACAAGTATCCTATTCATTAGGCATTGGTTTTTGATATCGGTGAAAAAATCTTGACTCTTTTTTAAAAATTGGGTAAAATAATCCGCATATTTTTATATCAGGAGACTTAAATGGCAGAATACAATCATATCGCAGTTGAAAAAAAATGGCAAAAGTATTGGGATGAACATAACTCCTTCCATGTGGAAATAGATAAAAACAAACCAAAATTCTATTCTCTGGTGATGTTTCCGTATCCCTCAGGAGCGGGGCTTCATGTGGGGCATGCGGAAAACTATACCATTTCGGACATTGTGTCACGCTATAAGCGCATGAAGGGTTTTAATGTTTTGCAACCGATGGGGTGGGATGCTTTTGGATTACCGGCGGAACGCTATGCCGAAAAAACGGGGATGCATCCATCCGAAGTTGTAAAACAAAATGTGAATACTTTTCGTGCACAATTAAAGTCTATGGGGCTTTCCTATGATTGGGATCGGGAAATTAACACCACTGACCCCAGTTATTACAAGTGGACGCAATATATTTTTAAAATCCTATTTGACAAAGGGCTGGCGTATGAAGTTGTGACTCCCGTCAATTGGTGCCCGAAGTTGGGAACGGTGTTAGCTAATGAAGAAGTCAAAGACGGTAAATATGTTGAAACCGGTGATGAAGTCATCAAAAAACCGCTTCGTCAATGGATGCTGAAAATCACGGCGTATGCGGAAAGATTGTTAAACGACATTGATAAATTGGATTGGCCCGAAGGAATCAAGACCATGCAACGCGAATGGATTGGAAAATCAACGGGGGCCGATATTACCTTTAAGGTTGCCAATTCTAATGCCGAATTTACGGTTTATACAACCAGACCCGACACTTTATTTGGGGCAACATATTGTGTGCTGGCTCCCGAACATGCCCTAGTAAAGGAAATCACGACTCCGGAATGTAGAACGACTGTTGAAGCCTATGTAGCCGAAGCCGGTAAAAAATCGGCACAAGACCGATTGGCCGAAGCCAAAGAAAAAACTGGGGCTTTTACGGGGGCTTATGCCATTAACCCTCTAAACGGCAAGGAAATACCGATTTATATTGCGGACTATGTGTTGGGCGATTACGGATATGGGGCTATTATGGCTGTGCCGGCGCATGATCAGCGTGATTATGATTTTGCCAAAAAGTTTAATCTGCCAATTATAGAGGTTATTGAATCTCCGGCTGATTTTGATTTATCAAAAGCCGCTTGGGAAGGCGATGGGGCTTTAATCAATTCGGACTTTTTAAACGGGCTTCATGTTGCCGAATCCAAAAAGAAAATGATTGAATATGCCGAAACAAAAGGCTTTGGTAAAGGAACCGTGAACTATAAACTGCGCGATTGGCTTTTTGCCCGTCAGCGGTATTGGGGTGAACCGTTCCCGATTATCCATTGTGAGGACGGCACAATTAAGTCCTTACCGATGACGGATTTACCTGTCTTGTTGCCGCCGTTGGCGGAATTTAAACCGACCGCGGACGGGGAACCGCCTTTGGCGCGCTGCACCGATTGGGTGAACACCACCGATCCCGAAACGGGAAAGCCTGCTAAACGCGAGACAAATACGATGCCGCAATGGGCGGGATCCAGTTGGTATTTCTTGCGCTATTGCGATCCGCATAATGATAATGCTTTGGTCGGAAAAGAGGCAGATGAATACTGGATGCCGGTGGATTTATATGTCGGGGGTGTGGAGCACGCGGTATTGCATCTTCTGTATGCCCGATTCTGGCAAAAGGTTTTGTTTGATGCTGGTCTTGTTTCAACAGATGAACCGTTTAAACGATTAGTGAATCAGGGAATGGTTTTGGCCTATTCTTATCGGGATGATGCCGGCAAATACTATTATCCGCATCAGGTTGAACGCCGCGGACAAGATTGGTATGTAAAAGGATCCGATACCCGCGTGAATACACAGGTTGAAAAGATGAGTAAATCGCGCTATAATGTCGTGAATCCCGATGATGTAGCGCGGGATTACGGGGCGGATTCAATGCGTCTATACTTGATGTTTATGGGTCCGATTGAGGCCGAAAAGCCTTGGACAGCCGAAGGGGTGAACGGCGTTAATCGTTTCTTAAAACGCATTTGGAATATCTTTGAATTGCCGAACAAAATTCAAGATTCGGGCGATTTGGAACTGACGCGTCAAATGCATAAAACGGTTAAAGGTGTCACCGAGGATATGGAACGGATGACCTTTAATACCGGTATTTCAAAGTTGATGGAGATGGTCAATGCCATTTATAAATCGGATAAGCCCATTGCCAAGGCGGACATGGAAAGTTTTGTGAAACTGTTATCCCCCATGGCACCGCATATTGCGGAAGAACTCTGGGAAAAATTGGGGCATACGGAAAGCATTACTTATGCCCCGTGGCCGACTTTTGATGAAAAATTATTGATCAAAAATGATATGGATATCGTGATTCAGGTTTTGGGTAAGAAACGGGCAACTTTAACGGTGCCGGTAGGAATTTCCCAAGACGACCTATTAAATATCGTCAAAGATGAGCCTCATGTTCGTGACTTTATTTCCGGAAAAGAAATTGTTAAAGTTATCTATGTCCCGAACCGATTGATGAATTTGGTGGTGAAATAAATTTTTTATTCCCGAAACGACAATCTGAAAGGGTTGTCGTTTTTTGTTTTGGCTGTGGCATAATCGGCACTGGCATTTTTTAGCTATTCTTCTACATTGACAAAAATTTTTCTAATTTCTTTAAAAAAAGGTTGCATACCGACAAAAGTTGGGGTAGAGTGATTTTGTTAGGGGTTATCCCAAAAATGAAATTATGAAAGGAATTTTACATGAAAAAAACTTTATTTGCTGTGGCATTACTTGCTTCTTCTTCGGCATTTGCTATGGATGTCAGTAATCCGTTCTATGTCCCGATGAAAGGTGACTTTTTATCGGAAAGTTCCATTGTTTATGAAAATTTTGAACATGGTGCAGACGAAAGTGCTATTTTAACGGAAACTTTGTCCTATGGTGTGACACGGAATTTTTCCGTAAACGCAACAGTAGAAGATACATGGCTCTTTGATACAAAGGGTGTGACAGGTCATGATCGGTATGATAATCCGGCCTGGGGAATCGGCATGAAATACAATTTGGTTGATTGCTGTAAAACAAATTGGAAACTCCAATTAGGTGCCAATTATGAACAAGGCGGCGTTGATCACCATGATAAATCTTTGTCCGGTTATGTAAAGGGTGGTTATCAAATGGGGCGGTTTTTGCCGTATTTGACCGTTGCCGTTGACAAACCTGTCGGCAAATATGAAGGTCAACCCGCAATTGAAACACGGGCTGCTTTGAATACGGTCTTAACCAAAAAAACCAATTTGGATTTGGGTATAAACTACAATTGGGATAATGACACATTTAACGGCAAGCATATAAGTGCTTGGGCAGCTGATGCAGGATTTAACTATGTATTTTCGGATTGCATGTCAGCAGGAATTAATGGTTTATACATCATGCGAACAAAACCGACAGATTTGGATGGATATCAAGTCGGTGTGAACTTTAAGGTAGCGTTCTAATATTCAAAAAAACAGAAATCGGCGTTTTTTTACGCCGATTTCTTTTTAATGAAGATAAAAACGCTTGCATACCGACAAAAGTTGGGTTAGAGTGATTTTGTTAGGGGTTATCCCAAAAAATAAAATTATGAAAGGAATTTTACATGAAAAAAACTTTATTTGCTGTGGCATTACTTGCTTCTTCTTCGGCGTTTGCTATGGATGTCAGTAATCCGTTCTATGTCCCGATGAAAGGTGACTTTTTATCGGAAACATCTGTGGACTATTTGAACTTTGAACACGGATCGGAAGAAGACGCTATTTTAACGGAAACTTTATCCTATGGTGTGACACGGAATTTTTCCGTAAATGCCACGATTGCAGATAACTGGCTGTTTGACACAACAGGCGTGACAGGTCATGATCGGTATGATAATCCGGCCTGGGGAATCGGCATGAAATACAATTTGGTTGATTGCTGTAAAACAAATTGGAAAGTCCAATTGGGTGCCAATTACAATCAAGGTTTTTGGAACAAAGAAGGCTATTGGGATCACCATAGCAAAGAATTTTCCGGTTATGTAAAGAGTGGTTATCAAATAGGACGATTCTTACCGTATGTGACATTAACCGGTTATAAACCTGTGGGTCAATATGAATCCGATCCAGGATTGGATGTTCGGATGGCTTTGAACACAACCTTAACAAAGAAAGTCAACTTTGACTTTGGTGGTACTTATTATTGGGACGGTGCTAAGACAGTTGTAAATAGTGATGCTGTCCCTGGTACAACGGCACCTGCATTTGTCAGCAAGCATGCAAGCAACTGGAAATTAGA
>JAXFZX010000051.1:0-6487 GCA_034184445.1 Pseudomonadota bacterium
GCGGCGATACCGGCCAAGGACAGGTCTTCCTCTTCCTCAGCCACCGGAATGGTAAAATTGTTAATTTGTATCGTGCTTGGTGCAGATTGTATTTCTGCCTCTTCTTCTTGATGAGATACTTTCTGTCCGACAACCGTCTGTGTCAAAGCCCCAAAAACCATTAGGGTAGCTAAAGCCTTTTTCTTTAAAAATTTTAACATGATGAACGAAAACTCCTAAAACAAATTAGCGCGTAGTATAGCACAAAAAATAAATTTTGGCAAGTTTTTTGTGACAAAACGGTGCTAATCCGTTAATCTATAACGATTTTCTTTTTAAGAGTTTGAATACGCGTATCGGCAGATATTTTATCTATGAGAGCCTTAACATATGTCTCTATCAGCCGGCCTTCACGGTAATCGGCTGGGGCGGCAAAGTCGGCACGCCTGTCGTCAAGCAGTAATTGTGCCCCCTGACAAGATGAGGGAACCTTAGGTTGATAAACCGCAATGGAATGGCCTCCGTCCGATTTTAGAGTCAACATACATGGCACATCTGTTTCCCCATCACCGATGTAAATCATACGGGAAAAAGGCATGTGCTTTTCCGATTCGGGAATCCGTTTGTTAATCTTTTTTGTATCAGAAATATCCAAACACCCCTTATTTATCCGAAATAAAAATTGTGTTTTATTGGTATAGTTCACCACTTGTGCCGGCCAAACGGCATTGCCTAAGCGATCATAAATAAAAGATGATGCAAAAATTGCCGTGAAATATTTGGCAATTTGGGTGCCCTCCAAAATTTCTTTTAAACCAGATGATATAATATAATGCTCTACCTTTAACCCCTTTTTGCGGCCATAGGCATTAATGCGCTTAAACCAACTATCAAGACCTGCAAACAACTCAACAGCTTGTCCATGCTCTTTAAGCGTTTGGTGGTTAAAGGGTTGTTTCCGTTTTTGGGATTCAATCCGCATCTGTTGCATATAGGACAAAATTTGGTCGGCCTGATATCGGGCGGCTAAATGATTGGACTTAGTCCAAAATGTATCGGTATTGAGACCCAATTTTTGAATAAATCCGTATTCTTGCATACAACGCGGTGACAAAGTGCCGTCAAAGTCGTAGCATATTGCCATGGGAATCAATTTTTTCTTGGGGGATGTCATGATCTGGAAAATCCTTTACAACCATTTGAGGGCTAAAAATCCGCCTACCAATAATATGAAAAACAGAACGGATAGCCAACCTAAATTCTTTTCAATCCATGTCTTCATGGGCGCGCCCCACTTCCACAACAACCACGCAATCAGATAAAACCGAAGTCCCCGCGCTAACACGGAAGCAATGGTAAATACCACTAAATCCAGATGAGTGACACCACTGGCAATTGTGATGATTTTATAAGGAAAGGGCGTAATGCCCGCAAAAAATACAATCCATGACCCATAGGTATTATATTGCCCCGCGAACCAATCAATTTTATCAATAAAACCGGCACCCAGATGGGGTTTTATCGTATCATAAGCCCAAAAACCGATGCTATAACCGAAATATCCGCCCAAAACGCTGGCCACCGTGGCGTAGGCCGCCAAACGAAAGGCTTTATTCCGATTTGCCAATACCAGCGGGATCAGCAATAAGTCCGGTGGAATCGGGAAAAAAGAACTTTCAATAAACGCAACGGCACACAGGGCCCAAACCGCCCGTGGCCCAGAAGCCATAGCCATTGTCCAGTCGTATATTTTTCGTGTGATTTTATTCCATAATTTTCGCATGATGTTCCTCTTAATGGGGGTATCTTACACGACCTACATAAAAAAATCAAGAAAAACTTGACTTTTAAAAATATGAGGCTATGATGAAAAGAAAAAGGAGTTTTTTATGAAGAAAATGTGGAGTGTTTTGGGAGCTTGCTTGGTTCTATCGGCGTGTGTGTCCGAACAGGAACAACGTGAAGCCACCTATCGCTATGAAGAAGTGATGCGCAACCAGTGCGAACATACTTTGGGTTTTCCCTCCGGTACAGAAGGGTATATGAATTGCCGTATGTTCTATGACGAAGTATTGGAATATGCAGATCTAAATGGCACAAAATCGTATAGTCGTGTGGGACAAATTCAATCGCGTATTGAAGCTACCAATGCCGAATGTCGGCAGTATTGGGGACGCGAGGGAATGACACGATCGGCATTGTGGTCTTGTGTTCAGAAAAAAGAAAATGCCTTTATTGATGAGGCTATTCACCAAAAAGAACTCAAAGAAAAAGAAGAAATGTTGTCGCGCTCTATCGCAAGTGGTCAGAAAGATGCCGATGCCGAACGGAGGCTTCAAGACCGCATTGATGCCGAACGGGAACGGGTGGCCAAAGAAAAAGGTAAGCGTCCGTCCAAGGTTAAATGTAAAACTTATCACAAAAGCAATGGTTATATTCAAGTTAAATGTAAGTAGAAATTTAAAAAATTTTTATTTATAGGCTCTATCAAACGGCCGCGTGGAAAAGATATCTTGGCGGCCTGCGGATCGTTAAAATCAGCGCACGAGAAAAAGTAAGAATTATTCCTTTTCCATTAAAATAGTAATATTTTCTTGTTCCGCGACATAAGCCCCGGGGAAAGCCAGCCCGATAAGCGGAATGAGTAAAACACAACCGAAAATAAGATCTATTGTCCCGATTGTGCTTAGACGATAAGATATTTCACGATGGGTGGGTTTAAAACCTTCTTTTCTAACTAAAATAGATGTATAAGTATGTCGTGGCACAAATGTGTCAACCAATTCTGTGCCAATAAAATTACCATTTACATAAATTTTAGCATTAGGTTCGGATGCTTGAATGCGAATAGGTGTTTGTGTCCAATTAAACATAGAGCAGGATGATAAAAATAAAGAGATTATCAAAACAGAAAGAAAAGATTTTTGAAACATGGCTTCCCTTAAAAAAAAGACGCCTTGACGAGAGGCGGTTGGAAGCACAAAACTACTACACATAATAGCACAATGTATTCGGATATAAATATCCTTATTCCATTGTCTTCCAACCGCTAGGGTTGGAAAATATATGTGTAGAGGCTTTGTGACCCCAAAGTCAGGTGTCACCTGACTTCAAGGATATTCTATCAAAAAGAAATCCGATTGTAAAGAAAAAATTTAAGATTCCGAAATGCGGGTGGCAAGGGATTCTAAATCAAAATCCTGATCGGGTTTAAGGGCCGAAGTAATTGTAAGGATTTGTTCGTCCAAGGTGTTGCCCGTCATGTCGGCAAGCATTGCCGTCATCAATTTACCGCTGGCGGGTGCCCATGAACCGTTTTGGATGAAATAAATCTTTCTGTTCTTAATCATATGTGCTTTTAAATCCGATAAAAAGGCCTCAATCGGCGGGAAAATCCCGTTGTTGTAGGTGACGGAGGCAATGACAATATGGCTATATTGAAAAGCCGCCGACAACAAATAGGAAACATCTGTTTTAGAAGCATCATACAGTTCGGATTTAATGCCTTTATCGGCCAATTTTTGCGTGAGAATCCGCGCCGCGGTTTCGGTGTGACCATAGATGGAACCATAGACAATCAACACTCCCCGCTCTTCGGGGGTATAGGTGCTCCATTGTTGATATTTTTCAATCAAAAGGTTTAAATCTTTGCGCCAGAGGGGACCATGAAGCGGAAAAATTTGTTGAATGTCAAGCGTCGCCGCTTTCTTTAAAAGCATTTGAACCTGATTTCCGTATTTGCCGACAATACCGGTGTAATAACGGCGAGCCTCGGGCAGCCAATCAGCAAAAGGCATTTTATCCGCAAAAAGGTTTCCGTTTAATTCCCCGAATGTGCCGAATGCATCGGCGGAAAAAAGGATTTTATCCGTGGCATCATAGGACACCATGACTTCGGGCCAATGAACCATGGGGGCCATAAAAAAAGAAAGTGTGTGTCGGCCTAGGGAAAGAGTATCCCCCTCTTTCACCAGATGAGTGCGGTCGGAAATATCCCGATTGAAGAATTGGGCAAATAAAGTTGCCGTTTTAGCCGTGCAAACCAATTGAGCAGTCGGATATAAGGTTAATATTTCACCAATGAGGGCAGCGTGATCCGGTTCCATATGATGCACAACCATATAATCCAGATCCCGGCCGGTGAGTGCCGTTTTTAAATGGGATAAAAATTGTTCCCGAACGGAAATATCGCAGGTATCCATAAGTGCCGTCTTTTCATCCGTAAAAAGGTAGGAATTATAACTCATCCCATTGGGAACGGGATAAATGTTTTCAAAAAGAGGATGGCGACCTTCGGACGCGCCGATATAAAATAAATCCGGTAAAATTTGCATGTGTATAAAAATCCTTTCAAACTATCAATTAATGGGCCGGTGGCAAAATGTCAATGGAAGTCAGGCGGTTGCCCTCTCGTCCCGTGACGACAAATGTGAAACCGTCAAGCATAAAAGTCTTGCCTTGCTTGGGAATGCGTTCGGCTAAATACAGAACCAATCCCGCAATGGTGGTGGCATTATCATCGGGAAGTTCCCACTTAAAATGCCGATTTAAATCACGGATGGTGGTGCTGCCATCCACGCGCCATGCACCCGATTCGGTCTTAAAAGGCTGTAAGGTGGAAGTTTCGGGTTTGTCATTTTCGTCCGAAATATCACCCACGATTTCTTCCAACACATCTTCCAATGTGACGAGGCCTTGTAAATCGCCATATTCATTGACCACCAAAGCAAAGTGCTCGCGCCGCTTTTTAAACGCGTGCAGTTGATCCATCAAATTGGTGGTGTTTAAAACAAACCACGGTTTGGCGCAATAATCCAACACATTCAGTTTCTTATGTCCGGACGAAGTACGCGTCATCATCTTTAAAACAGCTTTTACATGCAAAACACCGACAATGTTATCGCGCCGACCGCGCCACAAAGGAATACGACTAAATGGGGTTTGACTGATGAAGGAAAAAATATCCTTGGGAGCGGTGGCAATGTTTAAAGAAACAATATGACTACGGTGTTGCATGACATCTTCAACCGTGATATCATCCAAATCTAAAACGCTTTTAAGCATACTTTGTTCTTGTGCCAAAGCTGTCCCTTTATCCAAATCCAAAGTACCACGAATTTCGGCTTTTAACTTTTCTTCGGCATCCAATGCCTGTGTGGAACGCGGTAAAAAATAAAGAGCACACCGGGACACCCAATTCAGTGCCGCCACAAATGGGGAAAATAACCGAACACAGAGCCCTAAAAGAGGAGTCACCTTAATGGAAAATGTATAGGGAATGGATAGGGCATAAGTCTTGGGTAAAATCTCGGAAAAAACCAAAATCACAATACTGACGACACAGGTGGATAAAATAACACCTAAGCGTTCGCCAAAAAAATCAATCATAATGCCGGTGGAAATAGCGGTCGTTGCAATATTCACAATATTATTCCCAAACAAAAGCGTACCGAGAAGCTTATCGCTTTTAGCGCGTAGGCGATTAAGTAATGCCGCCCGTTTGTTGCCTTGCTTTTCCTGTTCATGCAATAAAGGTGCCGAAACGGCCGTCAGGGCTGTTTCCGTTCCGGAAAAGAAAAAAGAACACACCAATAATAAAATCAAAATAATATATGATATCATGCGGTTTCCTGCTTTTTTGAAACTGATTTTTGAAATGGCGATATAATACCCTGTTTTTCCAAGGTCTTTAACAAGCGTAGTGCCGTGCGTGACGGATGCTCGGTATAAGATGGAATGGTAATATCGGCCGTTGCATAAATAGGATAGCATTCCTGAACAAGTCGTTCAATGATTTTTTTATTATCTGCCGCAGGGACAAGTGGACGGTGTGTGCGTCCTTCGGTGCGACCGGAAATAACTTTGGGCTCAGCCTTAATCCAAATGGATAGTGCCTTTTCATGCGCCAACTGACGCGTCTTTTCGGATAAAAATGCCCCTCCGCCTGAGGATAAAACACAGGGCTTCCCGTTTAAAAGACGTGCCATAACACGTTCTTCACCCGCACGAAATTCCCGTTCGCCGTAACGCGCAAACAAATCCGAAATTGTAAAGCCGGTCATGTCTTCTATTTCTTTATCGCTGTCAACAAATGGCAACTCTAAACGCCGTGCAATAATGCGACCTAAACTGGTCTTCCCGACCCCCATCATGCCGACAAGCAAAATAATTTTTGGTGTTAATAATCGTTGTGACATAGTTCTTTCTTGACAAAATGAATGAAAAAGAATATCTTGGGTCATATCATACCATTTTTTTTGATTAGAGTCAAGGAGTGAAACATGAAAGGCAAAATCAGCAGGTTAGTCCTTAAAATACTGGTCGGGGGAATAGTTGTGTTTTTGGTGGCGGTGGCCGTGAAAGATTGGGCACCTAATCAAAGAACAGTTGAAAAAACGGTGGTTTATGGCAATAAGTAAAGTCGGATTTTTGGGGGCCTTATTGATAACCGCTATGGCCTATGCCCAAGTGGTGACCGAAAATTTGCCCGCATTGCAGATTGGAACCA
>JAXFZX010000052.1:0-3271 GCA_034184445.1 Pseudomonadota bacterium
GGTTTGGGTAAGATCGTTCGTTCCGAATTCAAAGAAGTCGGCGAGTTCCGCAATTTCATCCGCCAATAAAGCAGCACGCGGCAACTCAATCATTGTGCCGACCGTATAGTGGACACGAGCACCTTTTTCCGCAAAGACTTTTTCGGCTGTTTCGTCAATTGTCTTTTTGCAGATTTCCAACTCTTTCCGAGAAGAAATCAAAGGCACTTCAATTTCCGGAATGGCTTTTTTGCCATTGGCGTTCACGATTAAAGCGGCTTCAATAATTGCCCGTGTTTGCATTTCGCAAATTTCGGGGTAAACAACGGCCAAACGACAACCGCGAAGACCCAACATCGGGTTGGCTTCGTGTAAAGCTGCTGTCCGAGCAACGATTTCTTCAACCGATACACCCATTTGGGCGGCCAACGCTTCTTGTTCGGCACGCTTATTCGGCAAGAATTCATGCAATGGCGGATCCAATAAACGCACCGTCACCGGCAGACCGTCCATGATTGAGAACAGGTCAACAAAGTCTTGACGTTGGAACGGCAAGAGTTTATCTAATGCCTTACGGCGACCGGCCTCATCTTTCGCCAAAATCATTTCACGCATGTGATTGATACGGCTGGGGTCAAAGAACATGTGTTCCGTCCGACAAAGTCCGATACCTTCGGCACCGAAATCTTTGGCTGTTTGGGCATCAGTCGGTGTTTCCGCATTGGCGCGAACTTTGAGGGTCCGGATTTCATCAACCCAGCCCATAAATTCACCAAAGTCACCCGCCATTTCGGGTTTAACGAGCGGTAATGCACCGGCCATCACTTGACCTGTGGTTCCGTCAATGGAAATCATATCTCCTGCTTTGAGGGTTGTGCCACCGGCTGTTAAAGTTTGTGACGCATAGTCAATCCGCAGATCAGCCACACCCGACACGCACGGAATACCCATACCACGGGCAACCACGGCCGCGTGAGATGTCATACCACCACGGGCGGTCAACACACCTTGGGATACATGCATACCGGCAATATCTTCCGGAGATGTTTCCACACGCACCAAAACGACTTTTTTGCCTTCGCCGGCCGCTTTTTCCGCATCCGCAGCAGAAAAGACGATTTGACCAACGGCAGCACCCGGAGATGCCGGAAGCCCAGTCGCAATCGGAGAGCGTTTAGCGGACTTATCAAACATCGGATGCAATAATTGGTCCAAATGGCCCGGTTCAACACGCGTGACGGCTTCTTCTTTGGTAATTAAGCCTTCATGCACCATGTCAACGGCAACTTTAAGAGCTGCCAAACCGGTGCGCTTTCCGTTACGGGTTTGCAACATCCAGAGTTTTCCGTTTTGAACGGTAAATTCCATATCTTGCATGTCTTTATAATGAGATTCCAATTTATGGCGAATCGAATCGAGTTCCGCATAAACGGCGGGGAATTCTTCTTCCATGCAGGGCAAATTGAGACCACGACGTTCATTCCCAATCTTGGAAATTTGTTGCGGTGTCCGAATACCGGCCACAACATCTTCACCTTGCGCATTTTTAAGGTATTCACCATAGAAATAGTTTTCACCGGTCGCAGCATCACGAGAGAAGCACACACCCGTTGCCGAATCGTCACCCGAGTTTCCAAACACCATGGATTGCACGTTAACCGCTGTGCCCCAATCGGCCGGAATGTTATTGAGCTTCCGATAGAATATAGCGCGTTCACTCATCCACGAACCAAACACGGCACCAATCGCACCCCAGAGTTGTTCGTTCACATCTTGAGGAACGGGTTTGCCTTCCTGAATACCGATTTGTTTATATTCGGCAATGACGGCCTTTAATTGGTCAACCGTCATTTCGCTATCGTGTTTATATCCGTTTTCTTCACGTACACGATCCAAGACGGCTTCAAATTTATGGATATCCACACCCATGGCCGTATCGGAATACATTTGGATAAAACGGCGATAAGAATCGTATGCAAATTTCGGGTTGTTGGACGCTTTGGCCAAACCTTCAACCGTTTGATCGTTTAAGCCAAGGTTCAAAATTGTGTCCATCATACCCGGCATAGAAACGCGGGCACCCGAACGAACCGAGAACAACAACGGATTTTCCGGATCACCGAATTTCCGACCCATGATGGCTTCCACGCCACGAAGGCCTTCCATAACCTGTTGTTTTAATTCATCAGAATATGCCTTGTTATTCTTATAATAATAGGTGCAAGCCTCGGTCGTAATTGTAAATCCCGGAGGAACAGGAACACCGATACTTGACATTTCGGCCAAGTTAGCCCCTTTACCGCCGAGTAAATTACGCATTGTTGCATTACCTTCGGCTTTACCGTCACCAAATGTATAAACCCATTTACTCATTTATATTTCCTTTTGTTATATAACATTATCAAAAACCACAACCAAGTGGAAAATACTTATTTTTTTAAATACCATAATCCTTTACCACTTTTTTCCAAAAATTGCAAGCGTTTTTTACATATTTTTAATCGGGGTTGATTTTTCATTTCAAGTATGCTACGGTTAGCAGGCATGAAAGGGGATTTAGAATGACTGATTTTCAAAATATAACCGTTATCGGATGTGGTAGGTGGGGCGGATTCTTAGGCTACTATGCCGCCAAATATAAGGGGGCAAATGTATTGATGTATGGATTAGAAATTGATCCGGCTTATCAATCGCTTGTCAAAACGGGCAATAACGGTTATGTGACGATGCCGAAAAATGTCAGTTATACAACAGATATTCAAAAAGCCCTTCAAAATCAATTTATTATTATCTCTATCGGTTGTCAGGCATTTCGGGGACTCTGTCGCCAAATGGTGCAATATGACCTGAAAGGAAAACGATTCTTGTTGGCGATGAAGGGGCTTGAAGAAGGAACCGGTAAGCGTATGACCGAAATTTTTCATGAAGAAATCCATGCAGAAGATGTCGGTGTTGCTGTTTTGCTTGGCCCCGGACATGTGCAAGATTATCTGGCCGAAATTCCTAGTTGTGTTGTCATTGATTCAGAAAACGAAGGGATAAAGCATGAAATCGCCGATTTTATGAATAGCACCCTTATCCGAACTTATTATGGCAATGATCTCATCGGAAATGAAATCGGGGGGGCTTTAAAAAATGTAATCGGGTTGGCGGCCGGCATTTTGGATGGCCTGAAATGGCATGGCCTTAAAGGGGCATTGATGGCCAGAGCTCCCGTGGAAGTCGGACGGTTAATTGAATACTTTGGTGGAAATCCGATGTCGGCCTATGGTCTGGCGCATTTGGGTGATTA
>JAXFZX010000053.1:0-6679 GCA_034184445.1 Pseudomonadota bacterium
CTTTCATCAGGCCAAGTAAGCGCACGCAATCTGTCGGATAGTCATAGGTCAACACTTTGGCCTTTTTCAACAATTCTACACCTTCACGCACACGTGACCCACCAATAAAGGAACAGAAAATGTTAATATTCTTAAACTGAGGTGCCAATTTGATGATGGCCTCGGCAGTTTCTTTGGGCTCTGTGGACATTTGCGGTGTCAGCAAAACGATAATATTTTTGTATTCCCCCGATTCACAGAGAACTCGCAAAGCATTTTCATACCGATCAGCCTTAGCATCTCCCACGACATCAATCGGGTTCCCAACAGATGCTTCCGGTGTTAAGACAGCACGGAGTTTTTCAATTGTGGCTTCCGATGGACGAGCCAAATCCAATTTGGCTTCTTCACATAGATCCGATGCCAACACGCCCACACCGCCGGCATTGGTTAAAATACCGACCGAACCGCCGAAATCCGTATGATTTACATTTTGTAAAAGTTCCAAGGCCCCAAAAAGTTCACGCGTTGTATAAACCTGAATGGCACCACTGCGTTGTAAAGCAATTTCCAAGACCCGATAATTCGGCGCCAATGATCCCGTATGGGATAAACTGGCGGCTTGGGCTTTGGATGATTTTCCGGGTTCCATAATCACACAGGGCTTAGTTTTTGAAACTTCCTTTAACACACGCAAAAATTCCTGCCCTTTTTTAAGACCTTCCAAATAGAACACAAAAGCCTTTGTATTGGGGTCGTGTTGAATGGCTTCCAAAAGACTAGCTTCATTCAAATCGGCTTTATTCCCGATGGAAATAAAGTGAGAAAAGCCGATTCCTTTTTCTTCGGCCCAATCCAAAATAGCACTGCAATACGCACCCGATTGAGAAACAAAGGCCACATTTCCTTTTAGGGGAAAGCATGGTGCAAAAGAAGCATTTAATTTATCAAAAGTGGAAATATGCCCCAAGCAGTTTGGTCCCAATAAATTAATACCGGCATCTAAGCATTTTTTAGCAATGGCCAATTCCAAATCTTTATGCCCCGCTTCACCAAAACCGGCGGTAATAATACTGATGTTCTTGGCACCATTGGCAATCGCATCATCAACGGCCGCTTCACAAAAACGCGCCGGCACCAATAAGACCACCAAATCCAACGCTTCGGGAATATCACGAGTGGAGGCAAAGCATTTTTTGCCCTTTAATTCCTGCCCTGCCAATTTCGGATTTACCCCATACAGATTCCCTTGGAATCCTGCATCAATTAAATTTTTAAAAACGACTGCGCCTAATTTTGACTCATCGGCTGATACACCCACAACCGCAACAGATTTAGGATTAAAAAAAGTTTGAAGACTCATATATTTTTCCTTTCATATTGTTAAACTTTGATGTCGCGCATTATAGAATTTTATCCCCCATTTGTCAAGATGAAAATATATATTTCAAAGTATTCAAATTTTACAAAAAACTTGACAATATAATTTAAAATGATATACTAGAACTTAATGAAAATAGAGCATGGAGCCTTAGAATAAAATGTTAACCTCTTATCCTGATATTTCGGTCATCGTTCCCGTTCATAACTCATCCCGATATTTAGGTGAATGTTTGGATTCTATTTTAAGGCAATCACATAAAAACATTGAAATTATTTGCATCAATGACGGCAGCTGTGATCATTCTGGGCAAATTTTAAAAGATTACAGGGCAAAAGATGCCCGAATAAAGGTTATTACCACAGACTGCCACGGTGTTGGATCAGCACGAAATCGGGGAATAGATATAGCAAAGGCACCTTATATATTTTTTGCAGATAGTGATGATGTATTGCATAGAGAGGCTTTATCCAATTTAATCAAAATTGCCATGACATCAAATGCAGATATTGTATGTGCTAAGTATAAAAAAGTAAAAAATCCCCGTTTGCAAGATGAAAGGAAATTGTTGGGTGATTTTTCCTTAAACACGAATCCGATTTCGTGCTTTGGCCAAAGGCCACCCCAAACACCTATTACGGTATGGAATAAACTTTTTAAAAGAGAGATCATAGAAAAAGTCCGCTTCATACCAAAAGTATTTTTTGAAGATACCGCCTTTACACTAGATGTCTTTTCAAAAGCGAACACTTGTGCTTTATGCCAAGATGTCACATACTTTTATAGAACGGGAAATAGTTCCATCATGCGTAGCCATATTACCGAACAAAAAATCAATGACTTTTGCAGCGTGTTGCGGACTGTTGATAGACAGTTTCAGGATAAACCCGATATGCATCGGCTCATATTTTCAACTTATCTTAATCCCGAACTTTTAAGTCTTCTTTATCTTCGGTTTTGGATCTCTAAGCATTTGCGTAGATATATGCATGAGCAAGTTCAACCGGTTATCCGAAGTATCCAAAAGAACACCCATACTCTTGTCCCAAATAATTGCGGTATCAACGGAAAAAATTGTTCTAAAACGCAACTCCTTTGGGAAATATTAAAGAGTAGGATTTGTAAAAATTAGCCTCCATTATTAAGATAATAACATATTCTAACTTTTACCAATTATCACACAAGGCCGATGTTTGGGCATAAGATTCGGGGGTATCTATAATGTAATTTTTTTCGGCAATTTTTGCGTTAATATAATCTATCAGTGGCTGAATTTCCTTAATCACACGGTTGAATTGGCGTTGAAAAATTTGTTGAGCCTCAGCACCAGAATAAGCATATTCAGGTTCAATATGCGATAACGCCGTTTCAAGGGCCTGTTCTATGTCGGATTTAAAAAACATCATGGCCTCTTGGGATACGCGGACATGGTAATTTTCATGTTCTTTAACAACCTCATATTCACAAGACCCCGGTGCATACTTTCTGTCAATATACACATCCAAGGTGTTATATCCGATCGTCAAATCAAACCGCTTTATTTGCACACAAAAAGTATGCCCCTCTATATGTTGAACCTCGGGGTCGGCAGACCCCGTAATTCCTAATTTGGATACCGTCATTCCCAATGTATTGGGGGACATTTTTTGGGGGGCATTTCGCAAAAATTCATCCCGCGATAAATGTGTAATATATCGCACCACCCCTGCCCTAGTGAACACGGTTATCATTGGTGTTATCGTGCGGCAAAAAGCATTTGCTTTTCCCGAAAAAATCAGGCATAATAATATTATCCAACCGTATCGCATAATGCCCTTATAGCATGGAGAAATTAAAAATGCAAAGAATTATTTCCTGGAATGTTGCTTCCATTCGCGCCAGATGGCCTCTTTTGGCAGATTTTTTACGGCAAGAACAACCCGATATCGTTTTTTTACAAGAAATTAAAACAACGGAAGAGCACTTTCCCTTTATGGAGGCACAAATAGAAGGATACCACGCCATTATATCGGGACAAAAGGGATATAACGGGGTAGCCATATTGTCTAAAAAAAGCTTAAAAAACATGAAATACAGCCTCAAAGGATTTGAAGATCAAGCCCGTTTTATCCAGGCAGAAACAGAGGCTGGGACCATATTGATATCGGTATATGTCCCCAATGGCAATCCACCGGTAAAAAATCCAGAAGATACCACTCGTTTAAAATATAAATTACAGTGGATGAATGCGTTAAATGAACATATTCAATATCTGATTAAGCAGGGGAAAACAATTATTATAGGCGGTGATTTTAATGTCATTGAACGGGATACCGATGTCTATAATCCGGATCTATTTCGGTGTGGTGCCCTGATGTGTGATTCCGTGCGACAAAGCTATGCCGAATTGGGAAAGGCAGGACTTATCAATGTTGTGCGATCCTTTAACCCCCTTCCACATACCTATTCATTTTGGGATTTTCAAGGGGGTGCATGGCGATTAAATCACGGGATTTTATTAGATGCCCTTTGGATAACAGCCGATTTACAAGTGACAAATGCACAAATCTATCAAAATATTCGGTCAAAAGTCGGGACATCGGATCATGTCCCTGTCGGAGCAGATATCAAATATCCCCTCAATTTATAAGGCACCCTTGTTTTCTTTTTTATAGGTATCAATCATATCCATACATACTTTTTCAAAATGGCGTGCATAAAGATCGGAATCAAAGAAGGGGCTTGTCTTTTTCTTATCGGCTAATTTTTCTTTTATTTTTGCCCATTCATTCGGATGTGATGCATAAAAAAGGATTTTTTCTTCATATTCCTGAACATCTTTTGCGATTAATTCCGGCATATCCAAGGTATTCAAAATGGAACCACATACCCGTGATGCAAAAGTTTGCCCAGGACATGTGATCAATGGGCACCCTGCAAACAGGGCCTCAGCCGCCGTTGTATGGGCATTATAGTATTGTGTATCCAAAAACAAATCCGCACACCGATATCGTGCCAAATGATCCGCATGTGAGGGTAAAAAGCGTGCAAAAATAATTCTGTTCCCATCTATTTTAAATTTTTGAGCATAATCCAACATATTTTTTTCAAAAAGAGGACTTTTGGCAAAAAGCCACAAAACCGTTTCGGGAACTTTTTGTAAAATACGCAACCAAATATCAATATATTCCGTTGTATATTTATAATCATTACAAAAACATGCTAAAACAAATTTATCCTCAGGCAACCCAAGACTTTTGCGTTTATACAAAGCCGGATTAATACTATTTTTTACATCATAGGTAAAATAGCACGGAAGATAGACAAATTTTTCTCCATAATATTTTTGTTCTGATGGCGGCAGAACATACTGATCACATAAAATATAATCAACGCCGGGTATTTTCCCAAGTGTTCCAGAATAACCCAAAAATGTTGCTTGAATCGGAGCAGGCCTATAAGTCAATGTAGAAAGCTTATTAAACGAAGTAAAGCCATTTAAATCTATTAAAATATCTATTTCATCACTGAAAATTTGGTCTGCTATTTGCTTATCCGATAATTGAGATACTTTACGATAAAAAACATTTTTTGTTTGAATACGCTTTTTTCTTTCGTGATCCTCGGAATTTTTCTGATCTATATCATAAAGATACACTTGAAATTTTTTAGAATCAATACTTTCAAACAAATTACTGATGACATATGAAACAGGATGGAAATTGAAATCAGCACTGATAAAAGCAATTTTTATTCTACGATCTGCATAGGTTCTATCATCAAAAGAATAATAGGTGGGTTTTGGGGCAAATGATGGATTATCCCGAGTAAATAATAATGTATCCGAGTATAATTCCTGATTACTAAACGGTTCGGAGAGTAAAGGAAAAGGCGACATAGATTGTCCTTGTTTCAATAAATCCTTTACCCATTCGCGTTCTTTGTTATGAATATCCCACCGTGCTATTCTTTTTGAAATTTCCAAAGTCATAGCATGCGTTTCCATAGAGGCATCATTTCCCTGTATTTGAAACAACTGAATTAATGTATTTAGTGCTTCTTCATAATTTCCCAATTCCTGTTGAATCTTGGCTATGTTATACAGGGCACTTACAGAATTGGGAACAGCATTTAATGCCCTTTTAAAAAACACCAAAGCATCCGCTTTAAAATGTTTATTCAGCAATGCTGTCCCCTGTTTCATATCGGATTCAAAAGAGGCTATGTTATCCGTCATATTCCATTACCTATCATAAAAAGTCATTACGTGCATGCTGGATCATCATATGTTGCTCTTCCCCATCCATGATCAAACGAGTAGTAGAATGCCTTTGTTCCCTGACATACCGTTTCATACAAATCAGTCGGTGTATATGTAGGGGTATCCGGATCTACATCAGCAGAAGATGCATAAGTTGTATTACAGGCTGTTGCTCCATCTTGGCACCCATAGGGACAGTTTGTATAACCGGCTCTGTCATTACCAAGAATATAACCACTCACGCATTTCAGGGGGTCAGGACCACTTACAGACTCACATTCTGAGTCCCTCCATGACGCTCTTTTCCAACCCGGATATGCCCCAAACATCCCATAATAATACATTTTTGATCCCTGACACATTGTTTCACCACTATCAGCCGTCGTGTGTGTGGGGCCATCTGGATCCATACAGTTTACATCCGCAAATGTTGCTCTTCGCCATTCCCTAACATCACTGTTGTAGTAATACGCTATTGTTCCCTGACACATTGTTGCACCATTATCAGCCGTCGTGTATGTGGGGGCTTCTGATTTATCAAGACACCTGGCTGATCCATCTATACATCCATAGGGGCAAGTTGACCAGCCACATTCATCTTGAATACCTTCACCCCCATCATAACAAACAGGTTTTCCACAGGTACCATAATCATCGGTTGTTGCACTGGATCCGCCATCAGAGGTTCTATCAGATGCATTATTATCTTCGGCCACCATATCATTATTATAGATTAAAAACAATTCATTATCGTCTGAACTACACTCGTCAGGGGTTATATTCTTTGTTTCATCATTTGTTTTGGTAATTGCCCGCAAAGAGGTTGAATCCCCAATCATTTTAACCAAATTTTGGCATACGGGTTTGGTCACACCACTAACCTTAATTCCAAATTCACCGTCCCATTCCGTGACATCATTTTGAAATGTGCCACCAGCGGTTATATTTTCATCTTCAAACTCAGTCAAATTCGGTCGGATACCTGTTGACAGTTGGCTGGCAATAACGATGGCACGTTTACTTGCCCCATCCATTAATTCATTGGCACGATACCTGTTCATCGCCATATTATACCCCGC
>JAXFZX010000054.1:0-11341 GCA_034184445.1 Pseudomonadota bacterium
GATACCCCTTCCATCAGGAAGGTAAAGTGATTATGCTCTAAGGTGGTATGATGCCCCGGATCAAAAAGACGTTCTTTAACCTTAATTAAGTCCCCCATCTGCGGAGCTTCTGCGGTATAGCAAACTTTTGCGGCATAGGACGCTAGCGATGTCACATGAGCATCTGTTCGGGCTTGTAATTTAATGGAAATCATATGAATACTCCTTTATTTTTATCATACCTAACCATTTAACGCCTGTCAAGTTTTATCCTTTAAAATCATAAAAAACTTGAATTCGGGCAAAAAATGCGATAAGATACCGGTATGGAAACTCGTTTTATAGACATACGTACCATATCCGAAGCGGGTCTTAAAATACACTTTCGGGCCACTATGGCCGAGCGTATAGCTTTGGCCTCCCGTTTTGATATTCCGGTTCTTCATGATTTATCGGTTGAAGGCTCTTTTATCGGCGATACGGATACCATTACTTTTCACGGCACCATGCATATATCGGCCGAGCGAATTTGTGGTTTAACATTAAAACCTTTTACCGAGCAAAGTGATTACCCGCTTGATTTAATTTTTTCATCCGAACCCGATCAGATAAAGGATGATTTAACAGCCGATATTTTCCCGATTGATAAAGGGAAAATAGATCTTCTGGCTACTTTTTCTGAACTCTTAGGGCTAAACTTAAATCCTTTTCCCAAAAGCACTTCTGATTACTTAGATTACCATGATTCCGATGATATGGGGACGGAAAACCCATTTTCAATCCTTAAAAAATTAAAGAAAGGAGATGCCTCATGACCGATGAACATTTAATTGACGCAAGTCGCGATTATGACTGTTGCCGATATTTTGATTTAATTAACCGCATTGATGCATTTTATGCGGATGGCGTTATTACCACCGAAGAATTAGCCCTCATGGGAGATATGCGTGGGGAAACATTGATCAATTATCAGGTAGCCCAAAAACTATTAAAAACAATGGATCCCCGTGCTTCTGATTACGGAAAATTAGGGGAATTGGTGGATTATCTGCGCCGGTGTTGGCAAGCCATGGATTCTGCCTATGACCGTGGGGTTCAAATGCATCAAGGCACTCTTTCCCCAAAAGAACCGGATAAGAAGTTATCCCTTAACATCACGCGCGATCAAGCCGATTTGGTTTCATCTGTCCTCCCCAAAAAGGACATAGATGCCGAGTCTATGACACTTTCTCCCCAAGAGGAAGAAAAAGCCCTTGGCCGAGTCGTTCGGGCATTACGGTCACTGGAACGGGATAAAATGAATGCTATCCGAACCCATTTAATGGCGACCGAACACACTCTGGGATAGTAATTTTCTTGTCACTACCCCCGATTGTCGGTGGATTTTTTGTTGACAGGGGCAGAAACATATGTTAGACTGATGTCATTAATATAAGGAGATGAATATGACACCCCCAAAAAGAAAACAAGCAAATATAAAACAAATCTTAAAAAACCCGATTCAATCTAAACAGCCTCCCTTAAAGTTTAAAAAAGAAGGCTTTTGGGGTTGGCTATCTTATATCGGGTTTTCTTTACTTGTTATTGTTCCTTTGGCCAAGTTAGTTGCGAACTTGATTAGTTTTTATACTGCTGTTGATGGCTCTGCCTTTATAAAGTTTCCATTCTATGAACGAGGTATTTTCATTCCATCAATCATCTTAATCGGTTTCATATTGACACTGGTTATCATGAAGAAATCCCCTTATCATTTTTCAAAATTAATTACAAATTTCTTTGTAGCTATTCTTTTTGCCCTTTTTATTTTTGAAGTTTATTTCTTTAATGATCAAACTGTGGACATATTAATACTGTTTGTTTCGTTCTCAACTACTTGGTTGGCATTCACTGTTTGGTATATTCATTTTTTTATAAAGAAATCAAAGGATGGCTATCGTTGGGTATGGTTAAAGGTGCTCTTATTTTCCTTAATTCCCGTTATCCCGCTGTTCTTTTATGCCAAAGGATTCATTTTTCATTCTACAGAAATGGGCACAGAAATGGGCTCTTATGGAGACTACCTCACGGATCCTGCTGATTACGGATACGACCTCGCGGAGCCTACTATAGAAACAAAAAAATAGATTTCCTACAACACTGGTTCTCAAAAAAATGATCAGGAAATCAAAAATCAACTGGCTCACTTTTGAAGCAACACCTCGTTGTTCGTTAAATTGCCGGCATTGTTATAATATTCAAAAAGTATCGGCTGATTATCCTAGGCAAATTTTAGATACTCATGCTACAACAGCGCTTTTAAAAATAGCCATCTCCAAAATCGGATGTAAACACCTAACTTTAACCGGGGGTGAAGTTTACACCAGACCAGATGTAAATGAGCTTATTTTAGCCGCCGAACAAAGCGGAATAAAAAGTATTCATATCATGACAAACGGATCTTTTTTGGATGCAGATAAGATTGCCTTTGCCAAAGCGCATAAAGTGACCTTGTTTGAAATATCCTTTATTTCTGCAGATAAAAAGATTTTTGATACCGAATCGCATGCAAAGGGATTTTCAGCCTTTGATAACGCCATCTATGCGACACAAGAAATCATTAAACAAAGTGTATGTGTTTCACATATTTTTGTGGCGACAAAAAAGAATATCCATACCTTACAAGATACTTTAAATTTGTCTTATGCTCTGGGGGTTAGGAATTTTTCTTTCAATCGCTTTAATCCTTGTGGAAACGGGAAAGACTTGGTGGATGAATTACAACTGTCACCATCGGAGCTAACAGAAGGATTAGAGATCTGTGAAAACTTTGCGATTATGCACCCTGATATGGCTGTTCACTCCCCTATTAATCTTCCTCCATGCCTGATCAATACTAAAAAATTTAAAAACATTGAGACAACCCTTTGTGGGGTGGGATATAATCAGCCGTTTATTACTATGGATTATCTTGGCAACATCAGGTTATGTCCATTTTCCCCAACAATTATCGGGAACATCAAAGATATGACTTTGGATGAAATGTTTCAAACAAAAAAGGCAAAAGATTTTATCGAGGCCCATCCCCCGTTTTGTAAGCCCTGTAAACTTCTTAAACAATGCCAAGGTGGGTGTAAAGCATCCAGCGATAATTGCTTTGGAAATGCATGGTTAGAAAATCCTTTTTTGGCAAAATATAAAACAAAACCGATTACATAAAAACCACCCGCCGAGTGTTCGGGGGTGGTTTTTAAGGGTTAAAGTCTTACTTTAAGGCTTCTTCAACCGCAACGGCAACGGCCACCGAGGCCCCTACCATCGGGTTATTACCCATACCGATGAGACCCATCATTTCCACATGCGCCGGCACCGAAGACGATCCCGCAAATTGCGCATCGGAATGCATCCGACCCATGGTATCCGTCATCCCGTAGGAAGCAGGACCTGCCGCCACATTATCCGGATGAAGCGTCCGACCCGTGCCGCCACCGCTGGCGACCGAGAAGTATTTGCGTCCGTTTTCCGTTGCCCACTTTTTATAGGTTCCGGCCACCGGATGTTGGAATCGTGTCGGGTTGGTTGAGTTCCCCGTAATGGATACATCCACACCTTCTTTAATCATGATGGCCACACCTTCACTGACATCATCGGCACCATAGCAACGGACTTTGGCTTTATCGCCATTAGAAAACGCTTTTTCCGACACGATTTTAAGGTCGCCCGTGTAATAGTCATATTGCGTTTCCACGAAAGTAAATCCGTTAATCCGTGAGATAATATAGGCTGCATCTTTACCCAATCCGTTTAAAATCACGCGTAGGGGTTCTTTACGCACTTTATTGGCGGATCTGGCAATACCGATAGCCCCTTCAGCCGCGGCAAAGGATTCATGACCGGCTAAAAAGCAAAAGCATTTTGTATCTTCCGTTAAAAGCATAGCCGCCAAATTCCCGTGACCAAGTCCGACTTTGCGTTGATCAGCAACCGACCCCGGGACACAGAAAGCCTGTAATCCGACACCCAGCATTTTAGCTGCCTCAGAAGCCGTTTTAACACCTTTTTTAATTGCAAGTGCCGCCCCCAAAGTATAGGCCCAAACCGCATTTTCAAAAGCAATCGGTTGAATTCCTTTGACCAATTTTGCTACATCAACGCCCTTTGAATCACACAGAGCTTTGGCTTCTTCCAAATCTTTCAAACCGTATTCTGCCAGAACTTTATTAATTTTATCAATCCGGCGTTCATAACCTTCAAATTCTACCATAACTTACTCCTTTCTCGGGTCAATTTTCTTAACGGCTTCATCAAAACGACCATAGGTTTTGACATTTTGATTAAAGGCTTCTTCGGGGGAAACACCCTTACGGATGGCTTCCAACATTTTACCGACATGGACAAATTTATATCCGATAATTTCATTGTTTTCGTCCAGCCCTTGTTCCAGCACATAGCCTTCGGTCATTTCCAAATAGCGGGGTCCCTTAACGGTTGTGGAATACATTGTCCCAACCATGGAACGCAATCCCTTTCCCAAATCCTCCATACCGGCACCGACGGGAAGGCCATTTTCGGAAAATGCCGTTTGTGTGCGTCCGTAAACAATTTGTAAAAAGAGTTCGCGCATCGCCACATTAATGGCATCGCAAACAAGGTCTGTATTTAGGGCTTCCAAAATCGTTTTTCCCGGCAAAATTTCAGCTGCCATTGCTGCCGAGTGCGTCATACCCGAACATCCGATTGTTTCCACCAACGCTTCTTGAATAACGCCATCTTTTACATTTAAGGTCAATTTGCATGTCCCTTGTTGCGGGGCACAACATCCGCACCCGTGTGTCAGGCCGGAGATATCACTAATTTGTTGAGAACTTACCCATTTTCCTTCTTCGGGAATTGGAGCACTTTTATGATGGACACCTTTGGCAATCGGACACATATGTTCCACAGCCGGTGTGCATTGATATTTAAAATCCATATTTGTTTCCTTTCTAAAAAAACTAAACGGATTTATCATACAAGAAAACAACGCCAAAATCAAGAATTATTTATAGGCTTCGGCCACTTCATTTAACCGCCGAATAACGGTTGCATTTCGAACAGGCTTTTGATGATGCAGATTTTCTTCCAAAGAGGCGATATGTGGATCTTTTTGTATCAATTCCGGCATAAACCGCCGTTCAAAGGCCAATAATGCTTTATCTTCATCGGTTGTATCATATCCGATTTGGCGCAATAGTTCCCCTATGTTTTGAGACATGTTTTGTGACATTTTACCCGATGGCCATACGCCAATACCCATCTTCGCCATTTTTTGCCACGGGAAAGCATGCCCGACATCAACCTTACGCGCAGGCGCAATATCACTGTGTGCCACGATATTTTTTGGGTCAATCCGATACCGATAAATTAAATCCCGCGCCAAAATTTGAAAAGCGGTTAATTGCTCATTTGTGAACGGTGTTTGTCCCAAGGTATTGTTTTGCAACTCTATTCCGATTGATGTGGCGTTAAGCCCCACTGTGCCCCGCCAAAAACTGGGGCCGGCATGCCATGCTACCTTATCTTCTGGAACTAATTTTGTCACCTTCCCTTTGGTATCAATTAAATAATGCGTGCTCAGGCCCAACTCATTTAATCGCGCAATCATTTTGTCTGTCGGCAGGGAAAAGCTATGCACAACGATATGCCGCACAGGCAGCATACGCTCGGCAAAATGGACAGATTTCGGCATAGGTGCCGTCATCCCGACAGATATGGCCTCCGGTCCCCGAATGACCGAAGTGACCATATCCTCCAACCGGCCGGCGAATCGGAACAGCATTGTTGCTACCAAAACTCCGCCAACGATACTCCTTTTCCATTTATTGCTTTTAGGCTTTACAATTTCCTCAGATTCGTTTTCTAATTCGCTCATCCAACGCTACCAATTCTGAATCAAGTTCTATCGGCAATTTATCCCCTTTTCTAAATGGCTCATAGTGTTCGGCAATAGCCACCACATCTTGATGTGCTAGATTCAAATCTACGGCCATTAAAGCGTTAAATTGCTTTTCCGTTATATTTAGACCTTTCCAATTCATATCACCGTATGTAGGCATATATCCCAATGCCGTTTGGCAAGCACCTCCCCGACCGGCCGTGCGTTTAATAATCCATTCCAAAACGCGCATATTTTCGCCAAATCCCGGCCACATAAAGTTTCCTTTTGCATCTTTTCTAAACCAATTGACACGATAAATTGCCGGCAATTTAGTGACATACTTTGGCATAGACAGCCAGTGTTTCCAATAATCGCCCATATTATATCCGCAAAATGGGAGCATTGCAAACGGATCCCGCCTAATTTCGCCCATTTTACCTTCCGCGGCAGCCGTTTTTTCCGATCCCATAGTGCTGGCCAAGAAGACACCATGAGCCCAATTAAAAGCCTCATACACCAGCGGTGTATTTGTTGCCAACCGTCCCCCGAAAACAAAGGCCGATATCGGCACGCCGGCAGGATTTTCCCATTCTGCATCAATTGTGGGACATTGTCTGGCCGGTGCCGTAAAACGTGAATTCGGATGCGCGGCCACACGCCCACAATCAGGGGTCCAATCTTGCCCTTGCCAATCAATCAAGTGCTTTGGAGCCTTATCTGTCATACCTTCCCACCATACATCACCATCATCGGTTAAGGCCACATTGGTAAAGATTGTATTTTTCCGACAAGATTCCATGGCATTTTTATTTGTCTTTTCACTTGTTCCCGGGGCAACACCGAAAAAGCCCGCTTCGGGGTTAATGGCATAAAGCCGCCCGTCTTTTGCCGGCTTGATCCATGCAATATCATCTCCCACTGTGGATACTTTCCAATTTTTCAATGCATTCGGTGGGATAAGCATTGCCATATTGGTTTTTCCACAGGCGCTTGGGAAAGCTGCTGCCACATAGGCTTTTAACTTTTCTTTTTTGTTTTCTAATCCGACAATTAACATGTGCTCCGCCAGCCACCCTTCGTCACGCGCCATTGTGGACGCAATCCGAAGTGCCAAGCACTTTTTCCCCAAAAGGGCATTTCCGCCATACCCTGAACCGAATGAGATAATTTCCCGTGTTTCCGGAAAGTGTGTGATATAGGTGTTTTCGGGATTGCATGGCCAGGCCACATCTTTTTGTCCTTTTTTAAGGGGCATTCCCACCGAATGGAAACATTTTACAAAATCATCTCCCTTTAAATATTTCCAAACTTTTTCTCCCATACGGGTCATAATGCGCATATTCGCCACAACATAGGGTGAATCGGTAATTTCAATCCCGATTTTGGCGATAGGCGACCCTAACGGTCCCATTGAAAAGGGGATCACATACATTGTTCTGCCCTTCATACACCCTTTCATGAGTTTTTTAAGGGTCGCTTTCATTTTCTTGGGTTCTGCCCAATTATTGGTAGGACCTGCTTCAATTTCCTTTTTTGAACAGATAAAAGTTCTGGCTTCTACCCGCGCCACATCTTTTGGATTTGACCGTGCCAAATAGCACCCTGGTCTTTTTTTGGGATTAAGTTTTATAAAGGTTCCACTTTTGACAAGTCCGTCACAAATTTTTTTGTTTTCGGCTTCCGATCCGTCACACCAATAGACCGTATCCGGTGTCACCCATTTTGCGATTTCATTAATCCACTTTGTCACAGATTGGTTTTTTGTCGGTATTTTCATTTCAAAATTTCCTTTTACATAGTTTCTTACTTTCTTTTCTAAGCCCATTTACTTTCCAAGTCAAGTCCTTTTATTATTTTTCCGCCTTACGGGTATTTTATCTGTCCTATTTTTTCCAAAAAGAGCTTGACTTTTCAAAAAAAATGCTGTATAAATAGCCCTGTCATCTTGTAAGGTGGCAAAATTCACATGTGGGGAAAGCGCTTATTTTGGGGAGTTCCCAAAAAAACAACGCTTCCGGTGTTGATGAAGGTTCATTGATGCTCTGCCCCACAGAGGTTTAACCGGAAAAAGAAAGGATATAATAATGACTCTTCCGACTATTTCTATGCGCCAATTAATTGAAGCGGGTGTTCACTTTGGACACAATGCGCGCCGCTGGAATCCCAAGATGGGGCAGTATATCTATGGAACACGCGAAGGCGTGCATATCATGGATTTGACCCAAACCGTACCGATGCTTTATCGTGCGATGGAAGCTATTCGTGATGTAGCCGCCAAGGGAGGTAAGGTTTTGTTCGTCGGCACCAAGGAACAAGCCCAAGAACCGATTGAGCAAGCGGCCAAACGGTGCGGTCAATTTTTTGTGAATCATCGCTGGCTCGGCGGTATGCTCACAAACTGGAAAACAATTTCTTCCAGCATTAAGCGTTTAAAGGAAATTGATTCCAAAATGGTCAAAGGCGAATTGAATGGCTTTACTAAGAAAGAAAAATTAAATATGGAACGCGAACGTGAAAAATTGTTTGCGTCCTTGGGCGGTATTCAAGATATGAACGGCCGGCCTGATATCATTTTTGTGATTGATGTGCCCAAAGAACAATTAGCTATTGCAGAGGCTCAAAAATTGGGAATCCCTGTGGTTGCTATTTGCGATTCTAATGCGGATCCGGACGGGATTACTTATCCGATACCCGGGAATGATGACGCTTTGCGTGCCATCAATTTATACTGTGATTTGATATCCGGTGCGGTTTTGGATGGTATCCAAGCCGAGTTAAAGGCCGCCGGCGTTGATGTCGGTGCAAATTTGGAAGCACCGGCTGAAGAAGCCACAGCAGAATAGGATTTAAGTGGGGGGGGGGACTTTCCCCCCTATTTAAGTGCAAAGGTCTATTTCATGAATCCCAATGCTGAAACAATACTGATAAGCCCTGTTGTTGCCATTCAAAATGTGCAAATGACTCAGCGTTTATTTCAGGCTGATTTTTATTTAAAACAGTGTCAGGCTTTTCAAGGTATTATTACGGATTCTGGGTATTCATTTACCCCTTTGCCTCGGCATAACCACTTGTCCGAGGTGCAACAAATTGTTTGGCATCGTCGTCAAAAAGGTTTTGGATCGCGTTTACCAACTTTGCGGGTAGATGTCACTTTATCTCCCATTTGTTCCGAAACGGATAAGAAGAACTATGAGAATCTGTTGGCTCCGCGTGCGATAGATGAAGGTAAATCTGTCTTACTTCCGGCTTATGATTGCATTCCTTTATTAAAGACCGCCCAGCAATTGGAGTATCATTGGGGTGTATTTACCCGATTATCCCGCGGACAGATTCAGGCCGAACAAAATTTACAAGATGCGATTGCTTTGCGTCGTCAGACATATGACCTCAGGCAATATGGCTATTAACAAAATTATCAACAATCAAAAAAGGAGAAAAACATGTCAGAAATTAAAGCAAGTTTAGTCAAAGAACTGCGTGAAAAAACCGGTGCCGGAATGATGGAGTGTAAAAAGGCTCTGTCCGAAACAAATGGCGATTTGGATGCCGCCATTGATTTTTTACGCAAAAAGGGAATGTCCGTTGCGGAAAAGAAAGCCGGCCGCATTGCCAATCAAGGCCTTGTCGGTGTGGTTGTTCAAGGCAACGAAGGGGCCGTTCTTGAACTCAACAGCGAAACCGATTTTGTCGCCAAGAACACGGATTTCCAAAAATTCTTGGGCGATGTAATGACAATTGCAATTAATAAAAAAGGCGATATAGATGCTATTAAATCAGCCGATTTAAATGGTAAAACAGTCGCCGATACTTTAACGGGACTGATTGCCACAATCGGTGAAAATATGAACCTGCGCCGCAGTGGGTATGTTTCTGTTTCAAACGGCGTTGTTGTGCCTTATATTCATACGGCCACGGTTCCCAGCATGGGTAAGATCGGTGTGTTAGTGGCTTTGGAAAGCACGGGTGATCAAACCGCTTTACAAGAAACAGGTAAAAAGATTGCCATGCATATTGCGGCGGCTAATCCGCGCTTTTTGGCGGTGTCGGATGTGGATTCCACAACGATTGATCATGAGAAAGGAATCTATGCTGAACAGGCTAAGAATTCCGGCAAGCCCGCTGCCATTATTGAAAAAATGGTGGAAGGCCGTATGCGGAAATTCTATGAAGAAGTTGTTCTTTTGGAACAAGCATTCATTATGGATCCAGATAAGAAGGTTAAGGATATTGTTGCTGATTTGGCAAAGACCGTTGGGACTGATGTCAAATTAACGGCTTTTGTGCGCTTTGGCCTTGGTGAAGGAATTGAGAAAAAAGAAGAAGATTTCGCCGCCGAAGTAGCCAAACAGATGAACGGCTAATGCACTCTAAATCAAAAAAAGGGAACACATCCGTTCCCTTTTTTTTAATGATAAAATAATGATCACTCTTGCGTGACAACATATGTTCTGGGATAGACGCTGTTTTCTGGTGCAATTGGCTTTGATACCTTGCCACACGCTCCCAAAATCAAACAGATTGCCATCACCCACACACTAATCCGCATCGGCAGCCACCTGCATTTTTACGATAATATCCGGATTGGCAACTGCACCATTATTGGCCGATGTGCCGGCTTTAATCTTATCTACAAATTCCATTCCTTGTGTCACCTGCCCAAATGCCGTATATTTTCCGTCCAAAAACCGGGCATCATCAAAACAAATAAAGAATTGACTATCGGCACTGTCAGGATCCATTGCACGAGCCATGGATACCGTTCCACGGACATGTGGCATATTGTTAAATTCAGCTTTTAATTTTTGGCCAGAGCCCCCCATGCCGGTACCGGTTGGATCCCCTGTTTGAGCCATAAAGCCGGGGATAACACGGTGAAACTTCACACCATCATAAAATCCCTGACGAGTTAATTCTTTAATTCTGGCCACATGTTTTGGGGCGATGGTCGGATTTAATTCAATCACGACGCGACCATAGTCTAAATCCAAATAGAGTGTATTTTCTTTATCCATAGCATATCCCTTTCCTGTTGTGATAAATAAAGTTAATAAAATGGCACTGATAATTTTTTTCATTTATGAATCTCCATTCCCGTTTGCTGAGTCATTTTCGGTAATTGCGGGTTCGGTTGCCTTAGTCCGATAACCAATCCGATAACCAATCCGATAACCAATAACCAAAAAATATTCATTTTTGTTTTTTTAATTCCAAATTTTTGTTTCATTGTCTATCCTTTCTTTTTTTATAATAACGCCATTTTTTTCTAAAAATCAAGATTTTTTTATTCCAAGATTTGCAGCGCGCGTTCCAACACCCGCACAGCGGCATGTGCATCTAATACTTTTTTGCGTTTATCCGCCCGCATAAACAGGGTATCCTTCAAATAGGCTTCCGCCTGAGCTGAGGTATAGCGTTCATCCACCCACAAGATCGGCAGACGGAATTTTTCCGCCAACCGATCGGCAAACA